>JBBQUC010000031.1:0-16329 GCA_038212815.1 Cytophagales bacterium | reverse complement strand
CATTGCAGATACCCGATTTTCAGCACCACATCGGCAATCGCAGCCGCGCGGGGGTTTAGTTCCAGCCCCAACAGTTGCCGGGGCGATATGGTGGTACCTCCGCTGAGGTCGAGCAGGGCCGTATGTCCGTAGGAGTTGATTGCCGCCAATACCTCCCCTTCCAGCCGTTTCAGGTGTTCGAGGGTCACATACAGAAAATTTCCCGAACCACAGGCCGGGTCTAAAATTTTGATGCTCGTCAGCCGCCGTAAGAACCGTTCCAGTTCGGCGCGGGCATTTTTGTCTTTCCCTTCTTCCAACAGTTGCGCGGCCGCAGCCTGAGCAGCCGCCCATTCCCGGCGCAACGGTTCCAGCACCGTAGGCAGTACCAACCGTTCCACATACCGGCGCGGGGTGTAGTGCGCCCCCAAACTATGCCGTTCGCGGGGGTCTAAGGCCCGTTCCAGCAAGGTGCCAAAAATGGCGGGTTCAACGGAGGTCCAATCCGCTTCAGCCGCCTTCAACAGCAAAGCTATCTGATCGGCAGAGAGCGGCAACGCCCTGGCATCGTGAAAAAGTTTGCCGTTGAACTTGCGTAAGCGGGCCTTCAGGTCGGGCGAAAAACCGCCCGTGTCCATCGTATGCCAAAGAGTTTGCAGGGCATCGGGCAAAAATTCGCGCAGGTCGGGTTGAGCATATTGGCGCAACATTCCGGTAAACGACTCTTTCGGAATCAGGCCCACGTCCTCCGAAAACATCGTAAACAGGCAGCGCATAAGAAACTGAGCCACTAAATCGGGCGCGTGTCCCGCACGTTCTAACTGGGCCGACAGTTTTGCCAGATAGTCGGCCAGTTCACGCGTTACGCGGGCCGCAAGTCGGCTGGGGTCTAATTCGCGGGGGTCGGTAAAGATGAGCCGGAGCATATCCCGCGTTTCCTCCTCAGCCAGTTTCGAGAGGGGTATCCGAAAACGGGTTTGGTCAGGAAACGGTACGAACTGATCGCCAACGCCGGTAAAGTTGCTGTACACGTCGATACAGTACCCCACATCGGCCACCAGCACAAACAGTGGCCGGGGTTCGTCGCGGTCCGGCGTTCCGCGGTCCGGCGTTCCGGTGGGTAAGGCCCGCACGTAGCCTAACGCCTGTTGGCGGGCGGTCTGCATCATTTGTACCCATTTGGCCGAACCGCGTACGGCGTGACCCTTCCGGCGTTTTTCGGGCGATAGTCCCAAATCAGCCCGGTCAATGGCCTTTTGCTGGTCGGGCGTGTCACGGGCTGCCGGGTCGGTTCCCTGCTTAGTTTCCAGCACGAAACAACCGCGTTTATAGAGGTCGATACGACCAATACTCAGTTTGCCATGGTCGTTGAACTCAACTGCCCGTTCGAGTACGTAGGCATCCTGGGCGGGGTTGTCGGTAGTAGGGTCAGGCCGGGCAACGCCGATGAGGTCGCAAAGGTCTTGCAGAAACAGGCCGTAGTTGGCGCGTTCGGCCCCTCCGGCGGGTCTCCAGCGGGCTTCAAAGTCGGGATAGGTCACAGGGGAATAGACAAGAAACAGGTAAACAGTTTACTCTAAGAAAGGCGGGTTGGCCCCAATTATAACAACTACACTGGTACGGAATTTTAGGTATTTCTGGCTACAGTGACTCCAGTCTCCTCAGAACCGCAACACGTAGTATTGGCACAGAAACGTTTGCCCAAACTCATGAATGAGTTTCTGATAAGTGGGAGTAAACCCGTGCCGCTCGTAGAAGCGCAGGAGTGCCGGACGCGTGGCATCGGTCTCTAACTGAATCTCGTGGACGCCCCGGTTCAGGCATTCGGCGCGGCAGAAATCCAGCATGGACAGAAACAGGTTTTGCCCGGCAAATTGCCGCCGAATGGCTACTTTGTGGATGAGACCCACTGTATTGGGCAGCACATCGGGATAATACAGGGGGTCTTCCCACTGCAAAATAAACGTGGCGGCTGGCACCTCCGGTCCGTCACCACGGTCGGCATACATCACGTAGCAATTGCCCCGTGTATAGTCGTCAATCAGGTTTTCGGCAGTGAGTGAGTCAACTTCCCACATTTCCTGCCCACTGCCAGCAAGCCATTGGCCTACCTCGCGCACAATGTTCAGAAACTCTTCGGGCTGGTCGTTACGAAACTGGAAAGTCATGGGGCAAAACTACAACTTTACCCCATAAAAAAGCCGGGCCATCAGCCCGGCTCTATACGTTGGTTGTAAGTTGCTTACAGGTAATCGATCAACCGGCGTTCGTCAAGCACATGGGCCAACTCCTGCCGAATCACTTTCTGCCGGTGGCGGGGGTGGGTACTCAGGTACATAACCCGCAGTTTGAGCAGTGCTCCCATGAGCATATAGACAAAGAATAACCCCAACAAAACAAGCAGCGAGGTTGTGTTGGATATATTGCGGTGGTATAACAAAAACAAGGTTGTGTTTACCAGCGACATGCCGCATAGAATACTGGTAGCGGCAATGTGCGAACAGCCATTGTCGAGCAGAATATGGTGCATGTGATTCCGATCCGCTTCGAAGGGAGAACGGCCTGCCAGAATCCGCACCATAAATACCCGAAGTGTATCGAAAATGGGGACAATCAGAATGACAATGGCCAGAATAGGGGCGTTGAAGAACGAGGTTGGGTCGAACCGAAACGAGGTATTCAAATTGACGAAATGTACCGCGAAAAAGGCAAGTTGAAACCCAACAATCAATGACCCGGTATTGCCCATGAAAATTTTGCTGGTCTTGGAGAAGTTGAACCGCAGAAACCCAACCAATCCACCAGCCAGTGTAAACGCTAAGCAGGCAATGGCAAAATGATTGGTCATCAGAAACCAGATACCAAACGTACTACTGGCAATGGTAGCAATGCCCCCCGCCAGCCCGTCGATGCCGTCGATGAGGTTGATGGCATTGGTCAGGGCAATAAAGACAAAGCAGGTCAGCACCACTCCCACAATCTGATCAATGTGGTGCAACTCAAAAATACCATAGAGATAGTCGATCCGCATCTCGCCGAAGAAGATCAGAATCAACGCGGCCAGCATCTGAAAAAAGATTTTCTTGTTCGGGTCAATCCCTACCAGGTCATCTTTGATGCCCGTAAAAAACAGAATGGTCATGCCCACCACCGAGAGGTTGATGCGGTAAATGTCAATTTGGTCGATGCTGGGCCACAGAAAGTAGCTAACCAACATGGCAGCAAAAATGGCAACTCCACCAAAGGTAGGCGTAGGAATTTTATGCACCTTCCGCGCTCCGGGGTTCTCCATGAGCATCTTTATCTCCGAAATTTTAATCACAACCGGAATGGCCACTACCGACACAAAACACGCCACCAGAAATGCCAGTAAACACTGGTATAATCCCAATCGAAAGAGGTCGTCCTGGAATTTATTCTCGATAAAGGAAATCAATAACTGTAAGTTCATAACGAAGGCTGATTTAGACAATGAGCCGGTAAAAGAGCGGATGGCCTGGCGTTTGTGACAAAAATTGACAAACTTTTGCGCAATCCAATCATTTTGTTGATTAATTCAACATTATTTTAGGGAACGGCTCCTGTTTGTGGGTATTTATTCACAAAAAACTGGCCAATTTTCCGAAATGGTTTAATCCAGCGGGTAAAGAAATAAGGGGTCAACCCATTCATTCTCCAGGCTTGGTGGTCTTCGCGATTGGCCCGTAAATACTTTATCAGCGAACCATTACTGGCCCCACCAGCTCGCATCACCACCATTTCATCGTCAATGTAACTCAGGCTAATGCCGTGCTTATGAATAAACCGCAGCATCAGTTCATAATCGGCGGCTGTTTTCAAGGCTAAGGAGTACACCCCATAGTGGTCAAACACCCAACGGCGGGCAATAAACGTAGGATGCCCCGGCATGAACCCCCACAAAAAAGCCCCCGGCTTATAAGGCCCCGACCAGAAATGGCGTTTTACCGTTGCCAGATTATTGGGGTCAACATAGAGCATATTGCCATAGACCGCATCGGCCCCGGTGGCCTCCAATCGGGCAACAGCATTGGTAATGACCTCCGTATGCCGATAAAAATCATCGGCATTGAGCGTAGCAATAGCATCGCCGGTGGCCAGCCGAATGCCTTTATTCATGGCATCGTAAATTCCCTGGTCTGATTCTGACACAAATTGACTGATTCGCTCGTCAAACGAGCGGATTACGTCCACCGTCCCATCTGTCGAACCCCCGTCGATAACAATGTATTCGATGTTGGTATACGTCTGAGCCAGTACCGATTCAATACATTGGCCAATGGTATCGGCCCGGTTAAACACGACCGTTATAATGGATACTTTCACGCCTGAATAACCCGTTTACGAACCCATACGGCGGGGTTTCCCTGATAAATGCCATAGGCATCGAGCGATTTAGTAGCCACAGCTCCTGCGCCCAGCACAGCATGTGAACCGATGGTCACCCCAGGACAGACAACCGTTTTAGCGCCTACCCAACAACCGGTTTCGAGGTAAATGGGCTTAATAACCATATCGAAGGTCGGCTTACTATAGTTGTGGTTGCCCGTTAGCAATAACGCCCCCTGCGACACACAGACATTGTTGCCAATGGTTACGGTAGCCAGATTATCGATCCAGACCTGCTCCCCAATCCAGACATAATCCCCAACCGTTAGAAACCAGGGGTATTTCACGTTTACGCCCGGTTTTATCATAACTCCCCGCCCAATTTTTGCCCCAAAAAGCCGAAGAACAACCCGTTTAACCGATACAGGTATGGGCAAATAGGTATTCAAAAGTAATGAATTTAGGATAAACCAGCTAATTAGTTTCCAACCGGGGGCGGGACGGTAACTACTATTATCAAAGCGTGCAAGGTCTGTCCGGCCTACCTGGTCGGGTTCAGACGGTGACTGACTGGGTTGCCGCAGGCTGGTTGCTAGGGGTGAGGTCTTTTCCATATTCCTGACGAAAGAAGTTGACAATGCCCTGTTTATCGCGCCCGGCGCGGAGGTAAACTTCCATAATTTTGGCATCGACGAGAAACCGGTACCACAAACCCTGCAAGAAACACCACACAAACCCGGCCCGGCCATCCAAAAAGCCAAGCCGCAATATGTAGCGATACACAAAATACAGAATAGGGCGGGTAAAAAGGGGCAGCGAGGCATACCGCACTTTCAAATACCGCTTGCGCTGCTCCTGGGTGCCAAAAAACCGGGACTCAACATGCTCAGCTGCATCGAAATTATAGGTGTAATTCAGCAGGTTGATGGCCTCTAGAATGGTATAATGGTTATGTTTTTGGGTCCACCAGGTTAAGTTATTCAGGGTATGATCGACCAGATCGTGGGCAAACTCAATGGTTTTTGGGGGTATGCCGTGCTGCTCGATCAGTTTAATGTGTTCATCATGCCAGACCTGTTCGCAAAAACCCTGCCCCCGTCGCCAGAGCCGCAGGAGCCAAATGGGGTAAAAATCGCCATGGCGCATCCAGCGTTCCATAAAAATAACCCGGCGTTTTACATATACGCCACTCACCGTATCGGGCAGGCCCGGCACCCGCTCATTAATCTCCTGGGCCAGTCCGGGCAGTACATACTCATCGGCATCCATCCGCATGAGCCAGTCGGTCTGGAAAGGGCTATGAGTAATGCCGTAGTTGAACTGGGTAGCGTAGTTCACCCAGGCATTCTGCACCACAATAGCCCCCCAGCTTCGGGCTAGTTCAACGGTACGGTCGGTCGAGAAGGAGTCAACGATGAATACCTGACTGGTAAATGGCCTGAGACTCTCCAGACAGCGTAGAATGTGTTTTTCTTCGTTAAACGTCAGCATCACTACCGACACCTGACCACTCAACAGGGTGGGGGCAACAGTAAGCGTTGCATGAACTACATCAGGCTGTTGAAGCATAAAACGGAATAATGACCGACAAAGATACGGAATCAGGCCCAAACCTGCCTGAATCCAGCCAGCATATCGCGGGCAACGGCTGCGGGGGTATAGGCCGCAATGAGCCGCGCTGACTCTTGACTCATAGCGGCATAGTTGGCCTGACCGGTCATAAACGGCAGCAATGCGTTGGTCAGTTGAGCAGGCTGGTATGGGTTGAACACGTAGCCATTACCCTGCACCAGATCATCGGCACAGCCGCACCGATCCGAAACCACTACAGGCAGGCCACAGGCCATAGCCTCGTTAACGACCAGCCCCCAGGGTTCCGAATAACTCGGCAGCACCAGCACATCGGCCAGGGCCAGATAGGCAGGCACGGTATCCCACGACTGCCCGGCCACAAACGCTACGTCTGGAATCTGAGCCTGCGCTACCTGTGCTTTTAACCGGTCGGTGTCAGTTCCATCGCCCAAAATAATCAGGCCCCAGTTGGCCTGAGTCTGCTTTCGGGCTTCGGCATACGCGTTGATGAGTGTGCTGAGGTTTTTGAGTTGGTCGATGATGCGGCCAACATAAATAAAATTGTGGGCGGGCCACCCACGCTGGGTCAGTTCGGCTGGCCTACGAGTTATTGCCTGTTCGTGCAATTGGCGCATTGCCTGGTTATCGACAGCATTTTTCTTCGATAAAATCTGGGCGGGGCTTGCTCCAAGCCGAATCATATACTGAGCCGAGCGTTCGCCATAGCAGAAAAAACCGCTGGCCATGCTAACAATCCGGCGTTTGAGCCACTCCCGCACCCCCGCCCGCGCATTATCCGACTCGGTAGAGTCGATGGCCATGATGATGCGAATACCTCGTAGTTTGCAGTAAGCAGTCAGTAAAATGACCGCCGGGTCGAAATAACCGGGCGTAACGACTACATCAGGTTTGACCTGCTTCACCTGCTGTAGGAGTTGCTTCAGCCGGGTTCGGGGGGCGGTATCTTCAAAAAAGCCATCATGTAGCACTTCATGGGGGTACTGGTGCAGTTGGGCATTAGGCTGCCCCAGCCCGGCCCGCGAGCGTTCAATAGCCGCCAGATGCACTACTTTCAGGGTTACGCTGCCCTGCTCAGTGGCCTGACGGTACAGTTCTGAATAGACTTTGGCTTTGTAGTGGCTCCAGTAAGCCGTATGAATAATCAGCACGCGCATTAGGTAAGGGGCTGGGTATAGCAGGTGAGCCACTCGCCAATGTGTTTATGCACATCGAAGTGGGTATGTGCTACCGCATACGCCCGCTGGCGCATGGTAGCATAGTGGTCGGGTGGGGTGTGTATTACCTGGTCGATTGCCTGCGCCAGGGGTTCGGGCCGGTTATCAGTTTGCCAGCCTACCCCTTCGGTAGGCAGCATGGCCCAGGGCGTATAGACCGAAGCCAGAACGGGCGTACCCTGAGCGAGCGATTCAACGACAATAACACTGAAGTTCTCGGTATGCGAGGGTAATAGGGTAGCCTGGGCATTGGCCATCAACTGGTACTTCTCGATCCCATCCCGAAACCCCAGAAATTGCACCCGGTTGGTCAGCCCCAACTCTTGAACCAGGTTAGCCAGTTCCTGCTCGTAGGCGGGCTTGCCTTTACCCACCAGCCAGAGTTGATAACCACCCTGCTGAAAGGCAGCGGATTGGGCAGCAGCCCGCAGCAGGTTGTCCAACGCCTTGATGGGGTCGATACGACCGACAAACAGCAAATAGGGTGGCCCAGGCTGACGGGGCTGTTGAGCTGGCAACTCCATATACAGCGGAATCCGGCAATAGCGCACGGTTGGGCCAAAAGTATGTTTCAGGTAGTTTTCTTCGAGATTGCCCGTAACGTGAAACGTGACATGGGGAGCCAGCAGCCGGATCAGGCTAAGAAACACTTTTTTCTGGGCTGTTCCCTGACTTAGGGCTATGGGAGCTAACTCGCCATGAATCGACCAGACAATGCGTTTGCCCAGTAGTGAACATAACAGGCCAAGTACCAGCGAACTGGGGTAAAACAAGTTGTTTAGATGCACCACATCGGCCTTTAGCGCACGCCGAACCGAAAACCAAAGGAGTTTAAGCGGTAGGTAATGGATAAGCGTTCTGGCATAAACTACCTCTCCAAAGGATGTGGGTAGCCAGCGGTCGAAAGTCACCTGCCCTGCCGTCAATCCCGAATTGGTAGTAGCTACCGAGACCCGTACCCCACGCTGGTTCAGGGCCTGTGCCATCCAGTACGTAGAGTTGTCGGCACCACCCGTTTGGGCGGGATAAAACGAGCCTAATGCGTAGAAAATGTGCATATCAGATATTGGGCGACCGTAATCGCTCGGGTAGCAAATGCTCTACTCCCAGAAAACGAATCATCAGGCAATACGGAAACCAGGTGTAGGGGTCATACGGTCTCCCGTTGGTGAACATCAGTACAAAAATATACAGATAAAAGTATCCCAGAAACGAGGAGAACGGATGTGCATTGACCCGGATAGCGTTGAGGGCATGATACAGGGCTATGACGTTGAAACCCGCGTATAGGAAAAAACCTAATATCCCATGACTAATCAGGGCTTCGACAACCGGAATATCGAGATAATAGGATTTAAACCCCGCGCCCAGCACAATGATGTTTATGTGGCCGATCAGCACATTGCGCAGAAACTGGGCACTGAAGGTTCGGTTCACTGCCGAATCGTCGAGGGTGGCTACATAAGCGGCCCCCGACGATTTTAAGCCCAAGAGGGCATAAACATTTTCGGTATTGCGCTCAATAAACCCAACTACATACCCGTACAGAATGGCGTACAAATCGCCGGAGCGGTTGAGTGCAAAGTTCAGGCCGACAAACAGCAGCACAATCGCGATGATCGACGAGGGGCGCATGAGTGCCCGCCCCGCGCTTCTGATATGGGTAGGCCGAATATGGAAATAGGCAAAGGCAACCAGCATGAGTAAACCCGCCAGAATGCTCGACCGGGTTTGGGTGAGGGCCATAATAGCCGCGCTAAACAAGGCGTTCAGGAGACAGAAAACCCGCACGGGTAGCGATGTGCGCACCCTGAATGCCCAGACTAGTGAGGCAATCACCCCCATTAGGGCACTTTTGGCCACAATATGCGGATTCCCGGATCGGTCGTCGGCACCACCCGTACCCATCATAATGGCTGCCCGCTGCCCAACCGTCCAGAAGGGGTCTTTTACCAGCGAATAAATCAGTGCCAGGTTAGACAGAATGGTGAACAGAATGATGACCGGTACAATCTCTTCCAGAAAATCATTCGGAATATTGATCAGCAGAAACAGGAAAATCAGGATATAAGCATAATAAATCATATCCCGGTTGATGTCTGTCCGGTCTGTGTTATAAAAAAACATGTAGAGTGAGGTGAGCACAAGAAAGCCCATCGCAAACTGAAAAAGCGTGATATTCGGGCGGTAGAGTCGGCGCAAGACCGAAAAGGGGATCATCAGCAGAAAGCCCAGCGCCTGTATAGCCGCTGTAAAAGCGGTGCTGCCCGGAGCCAATCCCAGGGTATCTCTAAAAAAATACGTTATTGGCGTACCATCTACCACCAGGCAGATACCTACCGCCATGCGTATATAATCTAATCGTTGCAGGAAACGCATATACTTACCTACTGTTTCGTAATTGTAACCGGTGACGTACATACCGCCAGTCGCCCCGAAAAGCGAACAGGGCCAACTTTCTAAGCTGGCAATAACGTTGCCAGAACTCCTCGCTTCGGTTACTGCGGAGAAAGGGCCGGTATTTATCTTTTATCTGCTGATGTTCGGCCTTCCCAACGTCCGAAATCAGGGATGTTTTGGCATCGGCATGGGTTCGAAAAGCCCCCCAAAAACCCGACACATGCTGAAACTGAACATCGGGTAGCACAGCCAGGCGGGTCACCACTTCGTAGTCGATAGCGAAGCGTAAACTAGCATCCAGCCCCTGCCCAGTCTGCAACAACCGCTCCCGCCGAATGAACAGCGACTGATTATACATCTGCATGCCCTCATACACCTGGCACTCAGCACAAAATGGGGGCATTTTCAGTTCTTCGCTGATAACGTCGTTTTCATCGACAATGTACATATCCCCAAAGAAAACGTCGGTGTCAGGAGTTTGCTGCCAGGCATGGGCAACCTGGTTAAACGCACCGGGGGCAAATAAATCGTCGGAGTTCTGAAACGCTATGTAATCGCCGGTAGCCCAGGTAATACCCCTGTTGATCGCTTCTGTTTGGCCACCGTCTTTTTCACTAACCCATGCTGTCAGGTAAGGGGCGTATTTTTCGATGATAGCCAGACTCCCATCGGTAGAGCCGCCGTCGATAATGAAATATTCCAGGTTGGGGTACTGCTGGTTCAGCACGCTCAGAATGGTACGTTCCAGAAAAATGGCCTGATTGTACGAAGGAGTTACTACCGTCAATTTTGGATACATCCGTTGGTCAACCCGCAGGTTTGCAGGCTGTGGCACAAGCGACTGCGTAACAAACGAGCGGAGAGCGTTATCAGGGGTCTTTGGCACAATCAGGCTATTTGTTTATACACGTCTAACGTAAGTTGAGCCGTTTTTTCGCACGAAAACTGGGTAATGCGTTCCCTACCTTTCTGGAGAAGTTGCTGGCGCAACGAGTCGTTACTGATGAGTTGATCAACGACATGTGCCATGGCTTCGGCATCCTGCGGGTCGAAATACAGGGCCGCATCTCCGCCTACCTCAGGCAGCGAACTCCGGTTACTCAGCGCAGCGGGGCAGCCCGCGCTGAATGCTTCCAGCACTGGAATACCGAACCCTTCATTCAGCGAAGGGAACACAAACAATCGGGCGTGTTGATACAACCCAAACAGCAATGCATCGTTGATGGGCAGTTGATGTACCCGACCACCTAAGTTGCTTTGCTGAATTTTTTGTTGCTCAGCCCGCGTAAACGACCCTCCCCCAGCACAGACCAGGTGCAAGTCGGGGTAGCGATGTAGTAGTGGTTGCACGGCCTGGAAGAAAAAAGCAAAGTTCTTATAAAACTCCCGCTTTCCAACAAATAAAAGATAGGGAAAGGGTAAGGGGGTTGTAGCGGGTGGGTTCGCCCAGCTACTAAACGAGGTTCCTAACGGGATAACTTGAATTTTAGCGGGATCAACGTCGAAAAATGTGAGTAGCTCCTGGCGACTAAATTCTGAGACAGCAATCACTGCGTCGGCTCGGCGTAGCAGGGTCTGCTTCATAGCAAACAGCCCTTCGCCCAGTTCAGGATATGCCTGCCCGAAGCGTTCGCTGGTGGCATCGTGAAAGGTGACTACAAATGGTTTACGCCCTAGAAAGGGTAAAAAATAGGGGTGATAATAGGTGGGGTGGAAGACATCGAAATTACCGGCTCCGATGCGTTTCATACTGTATAACCGGTTAATAAGCGAGGCTGCACGAACTATAGTTGGCGTACTAGACCACCGCTTGAACCGCCAATAGTTAGCAAACGGGGCTGAAGCCAGGTATTCGTTGTTCGATAATTTAAGGGATAACTCAACGTCTACATCGTTTCGTTGAGAAAATGACTGCATCAGTTCATGAAAGTAACGGGTAACTCCCCCGTAGGTCATACCCGTAAAGGACTGATGGTCATACAAAATCTTCATGCAGTGGAGTATTTTTGTATTTTTCTTAGAATAATACGGGTACAAAGGTACAAAACCACACTGTATAACCAAGATTCCGCCAACGGGGTATATATGAGCCAGTTTCAGTAAGAAACAGTATCGATAAACTTGATTACGTACCGCAACGAGGTAATGGCCCGCTGCTGCCAGCCCCGCAGTATGGGGGCTATCGAGCGTTGCCCATAGGTGGGTTGTCTTTGCTCAAGGCCCGACCAGCGGTTTGGTGCCAATGCCTGTTTGTACTGAGTCAGCAGCTGGTCAAGGGGTGGAAACTGAGCCAGACTAAAGGGGGTCTGGTACGGAAAAAAGCCTTCGTCGGGGTTAAGTAATCCCAGAAAATTAGCCGTTAGCAGCGGGGCAAATAGAGCCGGTGATCCAGGGTTGTTCTTGGCTGCCAGCCAACCCGTTTCTTCCTGTTTTAGGATGCGTTCAGGTAGGTTCCAGCGGGCCAGTTGCCAGGACGCGTCGGTTAACACCGCAACGCCTTCAAAAAATACCGGGACGTGCATCAGCCAAATCTGATCCATACACAGCCCTTCGCAAAAGTCGATTTGAGCGCGGTCAAGCACCCGTTCCTGCCACCACGCCAGCATCCGATCCGTTTCTGCAGACCGCCGAAAACCTATTGACCCCGCGCTATACAGGCCAATATTCTGGAGGTATTTTTCGTCGGGGCGGGTATGCGGAAGGGGCGGGCGGGTCCAGAAGGGGGTCAGAAGAATAGTGGCCGTGGCTAGCTGGTCAAGGCTGGTTGTCAGCGGGGCATATATGTATGTAGAAGGATCGGCATACAGTAGCTTGTCACCCGGATACTGCGCGAATGCCGCCTGGATAAACGATGGTTTACAAGCCGCCACAAACTCGACGGGAGTGTATTTTACCGACAGCCTGGCCAGGTCGGCGGGTAGGCAATGGTCAACAGTCAGCAGTGGGAAAGGCACCGTAAAACCAGCCGGTATCTGTTGGGGGTCATCGGCCAGACCAATGATAAAGGGTTGATCGGGGTGATGGTGCTGCCAGCTTTTCCCAAGTGTGATGGCCTGCGGTAACTGGCGAATGGTACAAACGGTAAGCAGCATGTTATTCAACCAGGTCGCCCAAGGCAGCTAAGTAAGGAGCAAATTGATTAGCCGCCTGCACGGCAAAATAGTGATAATTCCCCCGACCAAACTCGCGCAACACGGGGATAATCCGGTCTAATCGGTTGGCAGGCAATGAACTCCGCAGCCTAAAATGATCCAATCGACGGCGCATCAGGGCAATTCCCTTTGTGGGGGGAAGCCCTGCCTGAGGGATCAATCGCCCGTCAATTAGTTGGGCAATGGTTTGTAGCTGCTTGCTGGTTTTATAGAGCGGAGCAAGCTTAATGGACCGGTCACGGACGAGACGGTCACGAAAGTGAACTTTGGGGGGAGGCTTGGGGTGACGCGTACCGATCTGCTGTTTTTCGTGGGTGCGGTAGAGTAATAGGGGTTCGTCCACAAAGTGAATACTATCGGTAGCGGCACCCAATAGGGCTAGCCAGCCATCGTAAATATAACCGGGGATTTGCGGGGGTAACGGTAGGGCTTTGCTTAGAAACGACCGACGCATCACGGTAGCACAACCCATAACCCGGTTTCCTTCGAGCAGGATATCCATCGCTTCACCCCGAAGCCAGCGGTCTTTTACCGGAGGGCTGAAAAAAACTGTCTCCCAAAAAAGCTGGCCCGTCTGGTTCAGGTTGGCATCGGTAATGTAGGCATCGCAAAAAGCGAGGTCGATTGTTGGATGCTGTGCCAGGTAATCGGCCATCACCCTGATTTTGGCCGGTAGCCAGCAATCATCCTGATCGCAGATAAAGAGCAGGTCGCCGGTGCAAAGATTCAGCGCTTTTTCAAAATTTTTGTCCGATCCCAATTGTACCGGATTCTCCTCCACCCGTACAGAAAAGGGAGCGGTGGCAGCCAATTGATGCAACAGAGCCACCGTACCATCAGTCGAGCAGTCATCGCAAACCACCACTTCGTTGGGTAGCATCTCCTGGTCAAGCAGGCTTTGCCACTGCGTGGGCAGCAGTTGCTCGCCATTATAGGTACAAAGGGCCACCGAAATACGGGGGGTAGGTATCTTGTCAGATTGTATAGCCATACTCAGCAAAAATAGGTCGCCAATAATCGGTGCCGTGGATATCCCAGGCATGGCACCCAAAGGGCAATTGTCCATTCGTATACACGGCAATAGCACGGTCGGGATAAAACTCTACAGAAAACCGCAGGGCTGTCCGAAAATCAGGAATGCGTAATAGGGGCAAATAGCGGTTTACCTCAACGCCCCAAAAAACGTCTTCGTTGTACTGGTGCGCGTGTATCTGCTCGTAGGTTTCGAGTTTATGACGGAAAAACCGCAACCATCGGTGCAAAGCGGCTACCCGCCGAAGGGTGAACCCACCATTGCCCACGCCATTGAGACCCGTAATCTCGCGGGGGGTAATGCCGTCTTCCTTTTTGAGGTTAAATAAAATAGCGATCCGCTTTTTAGCATTGAACCAGGCCTCTTCGCGCCAGTTGCTAAAATCGCGGTCGCGCAGCCAGGGGGCACCCACGTAGTCGTAGCCAGCGCGGCACCAGTTGGCCAGTTCATCGCGAAACACAAACGCATCAAGTTGGTGAATCAGTATATACTCTACATCGGCAAAGGCGGTATAAAAAACCTCCGACAACATAAGTCGATTGTACCCCTGCACACTCCCAAAAAACTCGTTGGCAAATACCCGCACCTGTATTCCTGGGTATTGGGCTACCAGGGGCGATACATCGAGGTTGTCTGGCTTGATGAGTACCACCTGATAATGCCCCAACACCCGCATGCACTGCGTCAGCGAAATGGTTTCGTAAGGGGTCAACACGGGTTTATATACCGGAATGACCACGCATACTGATGGTGTCTGTAAATGACTTAACCCGTTTTCACTCATACCTTTTTCCCCACGTTCAACTGCTCCTCAACAGCTTGTATCACTTCATCGAATGGAATAGCTGAGCAGGGGTAACCAATTTTATTCAGGATAATAACGCCCTCGCCCCGCTTATATCGCCCCGAATAAGGTAAATAATCTGAAAAAGCGTAGTGCTTCCCCAGCATCACGACCCCCGGCGTACCCACTGCATTGGCAAAATGAGCCGGGCCACTATCGATACCAATAAACAGCCGTGCCTGCCGGATTACCTCCGCCGTTTCGAGGAGGCTTAACTGGCCGCAGAGGGTTTGAAAACGCGGATGGCTACACTGTACAATGGGTTGTAAGCCTACCTCAATAACGGAAACCTGGTACTCATCGAGTAACGTTTGCACCAGCCGGTTCCAATGCCCTGTTTGCCAATCACGGGCCACATCGCTTGATTTACAGTGGATAACCACAGCACCGGCGGGTATGTTTAGGGTATCTACCCGATGTCGGCTGGCATCATCAATATACACCACGGGGTCATCATCCAGGGGAGGCAACCCGGCTACCTGCGAAAATACGTACAGCAGGTTGCCATAATCGTAATAATTAGCGTAGGTAATCTGGAGCCGGTCAGCGTTGGCATTAATGGGGTCTTCGGCACAGTATTGACATTTGCGGTGCGAAAGGTGCAGGTTATATATCCTATCGAACACCCCCGACTGTAGAATTCGGGTGCGTTCGCCAGGGCATTTTTCGAGCAGATACCCATCAAGGGCGGGATTATTGGCAACCAAACTCCGGTACGACTCCCGAACAAACCAGAGGATATATGCATCGGGATGCTGTTGCCGCACGGCCCGTGCCACGGGTTCGCAAGCCACAATGTCGCCCATTTGCTCGGAGAGCACAATGGCTACCAACTGCCGCTTACCCAAAGTAACTTTACGCCTGCGCAACGCCAGTACCTTCCACCAGGCCGATAGGAATTTTCCGCCAATGTGGGTGTATTTATGGAAGCGGTGGGTCCAAAGTGCCTTAAAGCGAGGCCAACTTGTCATAGTAACAACGTAAATCCATCAAAATTAGGACAAAGATTCGAGGGCCGCAATCATTCGTTTCAGCGGAGCCTTGAGTGCTTTGCGTACGCGTAAGTAACGTAATACCCTTGGCGGTTTAATATAGACACAAGGATAGGGCCGGTATTCCTCATTGAAATTTGCCAGCAATCGCTGCCGGTATAGGTCAAAAAGCGGCAAAACATCAGGTCGCACCACGCCAGGTCGTACCACGCCGGGTCGCACCACGCCAGACTCGGTCGGGTTGGGGAGGAGCAGCCTGGTATCGGCTGAGTCGGGGCTGGGTAGTGCATAGCGCGTTTGGTATTTCGATAATTCGGCGGGTTTGTTGGTACTATAGCCGCTATAATGAAAAAACTGGAGCGGCACACCTGAGCTGCTCCCCAGCGCACCCACCTGCCACGTACCATCCGGGGTTTGGCTACACCATCGTTCATGCAGATTCCAGTAGGCAACATTGTAGCCGACATGTTTTTCTATCAGCACATTTTTGTAATAAACGGGTGCAAAATTTACCCAATGCTGATCCACAAACAGACCTGCGCAGAGATCTATCCGGCACTCATACACCAGCCGATCCTGCCACCAGCGCACAAACTGGCGGGCCTCCTCATCGCGACGCAGACCAATGAAACCGAGATTAAAAATACCCGTACTCAAGTGATGCTGATCGTTTGGCCGCTCCCAATCGGGCGTTGGGGAGCAGATATGCGGGGTCAACACAATGCTGTATTGATCGAGACTCTTACTGAGTCGGGTAAGTGGTTGAAACACAATG
>JBBQUC010000030.1:0-16699 GCA_038212815.1 Cytophagales bacterium | reverse complement strand
GGCGATGCCGACGTGCTGCGGAAAGCAATGGGGAAGAAGCAGAAAGATGTACTGGACAAGATGAAGGGTAAGTTTATGGATGGCTGCAAAGCCAACGGGCTGAACCTGAAAATCTGCGAGAAAGTCTGGACTGACTGGGAGGCTTTTGCCAGCTACGCCTTCAATAAATCGCACTCGACCTGTTATGCGTTTGTGGCCTATCAAACCGCCTGGCTCAAAGCACATTACACCTCTGAATACATGGCCGCCGTGTTAACCAGCAGCTTGGGCAACATTGAAAAGATTACCTTCTTTATGGAGGAGTGCAAGAACCTGAGCCTGCCCGTGCTGGGCCCCGATGTAAACGAGTCGGAGCGGGTGTTTGGCGTGAACAAGAAGGGTGAAATCCGGTTTGGGCTGGGCGGTATTAAAGGCGCGGGCGATGCGGCTGTAGAGGCCATCATCGATGAACTGCGGGCGGGTGGTCCGTTTAAAGACGTGTTCGATTTTGCGGTGCGGATCAACCTGCGCACTGTGAATAAGAAAACCCTCGAATCGCTGGTGTATGCGGGAGCCTTCGATGCTCTGGACGACTACCACCGGGCGCAGTATTTTGAGGTACCTGCGGGCGAAACAGGGACGTTTCTGGAGAAAATTATTCGGTATGCCAACAACTACCACATCGAAAAAGCAGCGGCCCAACAGTCGCTGTTTGGCGGGGCAGGAGGGGAGCCGAGCATTAGCCGTCCCAAAGCTCCCCTTGTGCCGGAATGGAACCAGATCGAGAAACTGAAGTTCGAGAAAGACGTGGTAGGGTTCTATATTACGGGCCACCCCTTAGATGAATTTCAGCTTGAACTTGACGGGTTCTGCAACTGCACCCTCGACAAGGTATTCGAGGTGAAAACACCCGAACTGAAAATTGGCGGGATTGTATCGGCGGTGCAAACCCGGATTGCCAAAAATGGCAATCCGTTTATGATTTTCAAGCTTGAAGACTACCAGGGATCCATGGAAATGTCGCTCTTCGGCGATGATTATGTCAGGATGGCGCAGTATGTGGAGGTAGGCCGGTTTCTGCACGTAACGGGCAAAACCCAGAACCGCTGGGGTTCCGAGCAGTTGGAGTTTAAGGCTACCAATATCCGACTGTTGAGCGAAATGCGGGAGAAATTCTGCAAGGAACTCCTCATCACCCTCGATGTGGCCCGCCTAAGCGAACTTTTGATTGCTAATATTGACCGGTTGCTGAAAGCTCACCCCGGCCAGTGCAGCCTGCAACTCCGCGTGGTCGATGCCGACGAGCGGATTGAGGTGGGGATGCTCTCGCGTACCCTGAAAATTGCACCGGCCAACACCCTGCTGCGGGCGTTGGGTAGCATGGAGGGGGTGACGTGTAAAGTGGCGTAGGGTACAGGGTTGGAACCAAATAACCTGAATACGGTTTATGAATGAGGACATCAAGTTTTATTCAAAACAAATAGAGTCATGGCAGCAGGAACATACGCCCTTGAGGCAACCGACGCTAACTTTAATGATTTAATCAATTCCGATAAACCCGTTCTGGTTGATTTCTGGGCCGAGTGGTGTGGCCCCTGTAAGATGATTGGGCCGGTAGTGGAGCAACTCGCTAACGAATACCAGGGGCAGGCCATTGTTGCTAAGATGGACGTTGATGCAAACTCGCAAATACCTATGCAATTCGGCATTCGCAGCATTCCGACGCTGATGGTTTTCAAGAATGGCAAACTTGTTGATAAAGTGGTAGGAGCTGTACCAAAAACGGTACTGGAGCAAAAGTTGAAAGCACAAATTACGGTGCCTGCGTAAAGCAACTGACAGGAATAGATACCAAGAGCCGACAGTGTGTCAACGCACGGTCGGCTTTTTGGTTTTAAGCCAATGAGTGGGTATCTTTCCCTAAAATTACACGGGTATGGAAGCTGTAGTAAAAACGAAGCGAGCGGTCAGAACAAAAACCTCGACAGCAGTACCGACTTACCTCATCTACGAGGAATTAGACGGTAAACCCGTTTATTACCGGGGCTATCGAGACGTACTGGCAGGCCGAAAAACCGCAATAGAAATTATGGGCGCAAGTGAATTACAGTCGCTGGTGAACAGCGTATTGGTTAAGTATTTGAGCCGCCATTTGTCTGACAACTACTTAGTTGTTGCTACTGAAGCAGGGTTGCATGTCAAGAAAAATAGTAATTTTAGTGCTGATATAGCTATCTATGATAAGGCTCAGTTTCTGGATGGTAAACCCATTACAAAGAAATATTCTGAACGGCCCCCCAAGGTTATCGTTGAAATAGATATTCAGGGGGAGATGGAATTGTCGGCCGACACCCTTACCTATTACCAGAAAAAGACGCAGCAACTCCTCGATTTTGGTGTACAGCAACTGTTCTGGTTTTTCACCGACACCCGCAAAGTCGTTATTGCCGAACCAGGTAAACCCTGGTTAGTGGCCGACTGGAGCCATGAGTTAGTGGTGTTGGGGCAGCATCGGTTTTCAATCAAACACCTGGTCGAGCAGTCGGGTTTGCCCTTTGTGTTTAGCGGAGATTAGCTAATTACTGCCAGGATCACTGCACAGGCATCCCGAATTTGCTGCTCGGTAATAATCAACGGGGGGGCAATCCGCATCGAATTATCACAGAATAGAAACCAGTCGGTTATTACCCCCGTAGGCTGGTAGGTAATGGCTCGGTTGATAATGGGTTTTAGGGTGGCGAAATCGGCGAACTCAGCTGCTAGCATTAGCCCCCGCCCCCGCACCTCCCGAATGGCCGGATGCACTAACAACTGTCGGAATAACTGCCCTTTGGTCTCAGCCTGTTCAGCCAGGTTCTCTTCCTGAATAATACGGAGAGTTGCCAATGAGGCTGCACACGAAACCGGGTGGCCACCAAAGGTAGTAATGTGGCCCAGAATTGGGTTTTCTTTAAACACGCCCATCACAGCTGGCGAACTGATAAACGCGCCAATGGGCATACCGCCCCCCATGCCTTTAGCGGCTACCAGCACATCCGGCACCACGCCCGCGCGCTCCTGCTCGAACGCCCAGAATGTACCCGTACGCCCAAACCCCGTTTGAATCTCATCAAAAATCAGCAACGCCCCCACGTCAGTACAGCGTTGGCGAACAGCCGCCAAATATCCCACTTCGGGCGGACGAACCCCCGCTTCGCCGGGAATGACTTCAAGGACTACGGCGGCTGTGCGGCAGCTAATCCGGTCAATATCGGCCCAGCCGCCGTGGCGGATATGCCGAATACCGGGCAGCAGGGGCCGGTAGTTGCGCTTGAAATTCTCGTCTCCAGACAGGGATAAGGCTCCCTGAGTGGCTCCATGATAGGCATTGAAACAGGAAATAATCTCGGTGCGACCCGTATAACGTTTGGCTAGTTTCATGGCACCCTCAATCGCTTCGGTGCCTGAATTGGTAAAATAAACGTTGCTTAGTGGGCCGACAGGAGCGGTATAAGGGGCGAGGGTTTGGGCCAGAGCCTGCGCTAAGAGCACCTGCGGACTTTGTACATACTCGCCATAGACCATCAAATGCAGGAATTTATCCATCTGCGCCTGCATGGCAGCCAGCACCGCCGGATGCCGGTGTCCCACATTACTCACGCCAATCCCCGAAATGAGGTCGATGTATCGCTCACTATTCGTGCCTTCTAAGTAAATGCCTTCGGCCCGTGCAATGTCGAGCGCAAGCGGAAAGGCGGAGGTTTGGGCGAGGTGCTGAAAAAAAAGTTGTCGATGCGTTAGAAGTTGCTGCATAGCTCAACTAACGCACGTAGGCAGCTAATGAGTTCGGGAATAGCCTGGCGGGGGTGGCTGTCGTACGGGTTTTGGTGGCAATCAATAACCTATTCAAGGGTGGTGGGTTACTAATCTATGAACTATTCTGCTCAACAACTGACAAATCTCCGCCTGTGCCTGATGTTGGCTTTGCTGCTGACTGGCCTCACCGACTGTAAAAAGAATACCGATGACCCCGATATGGGTTGTCAGCCACCAACAATGCTAACCGCTCAGGCTCCCTGCGAGAGTGGCTACCAGGGCGTATTATTACTGTCTCAGGGGTATCAGGCTAACAACCAAACCCAATTCTGTTATTATGTATATCCACAAAAAGATACCTTGTTATCCGACCTCACCGTTAAAGGCTGGGCCGACTGTTCTAACCAGCGGATATTAGTTCCTGAAACGGCTATAGGCGCAGCTAACAAGTTTTTAGTGCGTGTTACTATCAACTGCGCAGGTCGGGAAATTCCCTCCCGGTACTTTGCTTATGTGAAGCGGTCATCCCGGCCGGGTTGCTATATCTGGGCCTTAAAAAACCTGTAGCCTCTCTCATCACAATGAAATGGGCGCGTATCCTTTCAATTCCAGCGTGGTTAGTACCAACAGGGCTGCTTTAGCCACCCGAATATTGGGGTTACGGGTCTCTTTATTGAGCTTGCGCCCGTACAGCGTTTGGCCGCAAATATAGATTTTCACCCCATTGGCGGCCAGTTCGTTAATGAGGGCCGTGTTCGGGTTAGCCATCCCAAAGCGTTTGCGGTAGGCCTCGTCGGAGAGGATGACCGGCCCCGCCACATTGTGAATGACCGCCACAATGTCGAGTTTGGCTTTGGAGATTCCAGCCGCAATATGCAGGTTGACCAACCGGGCTAGCCTATCCAGGCCAGGGTTTAAGCTATCAGGCTTGTCGGCAGCGCGGGAGAGGTCGGCCACGATTTTATAGGTCATGGCCTCGTCGGCAATAGGCTCGGCCTCCGGCACGGCATACATACCACCGCCAGTCTTGATGAGTGGGTTAACCAAGGTTTGGGCAACAGTAGGGGCCGTTAGCAGTAACAGGCCAAGCAGGAAATAAATGGAGCGAAGCATAAAGTGACAGTAAAAAGTTAGATTTCCATAAAACTGATGGTGCCACCCACCCAGTCTTTATTTTTATTGAAGTTCACGCCAATCATTTCGCCCCGACTCAGTCGGGCCAGGTTGGTAATGAGCGTTGGGCGGTGGTTCGACATGTCGATAGCATCGTTGGCCCACATGAACAGCATCCTGATTTCACATTTCACCAACCCATCCGGCGATTGAATCACCGGCTCGTATTTCACTTTGCGCTGGAGCAGGTAATTGCCCCGCTCAGCGTCGGGAATGGCGGCAATATCGGCTTCAGTAATGTGCAGTTTCACCCCGGCTCCGGCAAACGAGAACAACGGTTTCAGCACGTACTGACTTAAGTTGAGCGGCTCGGCAGGCAAGGCGTTCAGGTAGTAGCTCATTGGTACAAATGGACTATGGATGAGTGGTAAGGTGTATTTACTGACCCTGAAAAACCAGTTCGGGTGTCCTACCCACTCCACATCCACATCGTCGGTGAGTCGGAAATCGGTTTGGAGGTTGGGCAGGTTAGCTAACTCATCAAAAATAAGCCGGTTATAAATCCGCTTGATCTGAATCTGTCGCCCGTCTTTTTCATAAAACAGGTTTCGACCCTCTTTCCTGATTTTGGTGAGGCAGACAGGAGCTACTCCCGTAGCCCGCCGGGTCAGTTCAAAGTCGATGCGGGTCTTTTGCTTTTCGGGGAAGATTTCCAGCAAAATGACCTCTTCAGGGTCACAAGCGCCAAGCAGCAACTGCCGCAGTTGGGTAAGGTATTCGGCATTGGTAGCCACGCCAAACAAGTGTGATACGGTATCTGGAATGGGGTAGTGTTTACGGAACTGCTCGGATAAATACGGCTGAAACCCAAACAACGAGGGGAAGCCCTGCAACACGATCAGTTGTGGAGTCAGCTCTCCCGTTTGTTCATCCCGGCAAATGGCAAAATCAATCGCCAGAAACGCTGGGTGGGCATCCGGTCCGACGCTCGGTTCGTTCGGTACGCGCTGGTGGGCAGGAATGGCCCCTTCGGTCAGTTGCTTAAAATCGGGCCTGACCAGCACATCCACAATGTCGTCGCAGGCATGAATGAGCTTGTCTTTCAATGCTTTTGGGACAAATACTGGCGTTTCAGCAATCCGAAAATCTAACTGGCCAGGTAGATCGGCGTCAATTCCAGCTAAAAAAGCCGCGTAGGTGTCGGGGCTAAAAGCCGCATTGAAGGTCTGACGAAGGGTTGAAATCATGTCGGTATAAGGCTATTACACAGAGAAAGAGGAGATACCCGGAGAAATCTCAGCGAATCTGCTCTTTCTCTGTGTATCTCTGTCGGTTCACCGGTGTGGTACTCAATTTATTTCCTTCAATAGCCTGTCGCAAAAAGCCGGGGATAATCACCGCTTCGGTCAGTTCAATCTTGTCGGGGTCGCGCAGGTGATCCACCATATCGTCGTACTTAGCGGCACCGTGGACTTCCACAATCTGGTTGCGCTTTTCGGCAGTCATAAAATACCGCAGCATCCCGTCGCCATCGGCTTCGGGGTGGAACTGCGTGCCAAACACCACATCGGAGAAACGGACGGCCATAACGGCCCGCTCCAGATTGATGTACGGCCTAATTTTCTCCAGACAAAGCAGTTTCGCCCCCAACTCGTCGAAGCGGTCGAGATCGGGCGAGGTGAGTTGATAATCGCGGGAGTCAACAGCAAAGAATGGATCGGGTAATTGACGCAGCAGTGGCTCAAAATGCCCTTCGTCGGTTTTGTGTACCGGAAAAATTCCGAACGACGTAGATTTGCGTTTGCTAATTTCGCCCAGGCCCAGGTGGCCCGCCACCAGTTGAAAGGAGTGGCAAATTAGAAAGACGTATTTCTTCGATTCGTTGGTCTGATTATGGGCAAACAACTGGTCGATCAGCCGAAAATAGGGTTGCTCCCAGGCTTCGCCGAGGGGTATTGGCACCCCCGGCCCACCCGTCGAAATATAGAGGTCGTAGTCAAGGTCGGGCAAGGCGTTGTGGGCCCTAACGTTAAAGATGTCGTACGCTAGATCGCCCGATTGTTCAGTTTGGGCAACTCCTTGCCGGGCAACGCCTTGCCGGGTGCGCTCAATTAGTTGACGGATACAACGCATGCCCTCATTGGGAACATTGTTGTACATATCTAAAATAGCGATTCTCATACTGGGTACTAAATAATGAATAATGAACAAGGCAGAATGAACAACAACTTATTGCTTATCCATTGTCGATTAACTCACACTGTTCATTGCTAAATCACACAACGCCAAAAGAAGTTTCAGAAACGATGTAGTCGATTACCTGCTTAAAGTCATTGGTTTGCTGATAAACAGCTAGTTGACGGTCGGCACCGGTACCCATTTCCAGAATTTTTAATACGTACTGGCATTCGGCGCGGCTACCCAGTTCATCCACTACATCGTCGATAAAGTCGAGCAACTCATGGATGAGGTGGTGCGTAGAGACTTCTTCCTGCTTGCCAAAGTCGATGAGTTTGCCCTCGATCCCGTAGCGGGCGGCCCGCCATTTATTTTCGTTGATTAGAATACGCCGGTAGGGCCGGAAGTTGAGGTTTTGCCGCATCAGTTTATGGATTTTGGCCACCAACGCCTGCATGATGGCTGCCAGGCAGATGGTCTCATCCACCCGCATGGGTACGTCGCAGATGCGAAACTCGATGGTGTCGAAAAAAGGGTGGAGCCGAATATCCCACCAGATTTTCTTGCCATTATCGATACAGCCGGTTTTCACCAGCAGGGCAATGTACTCGTCGTACTCAGCCGCCGATGCGAAGAAATCGGGGATGCCCGTACGCGGAAACTTATCGAATACTTTAGAGCGGTACGATTTAAACCCCGTGTTGCGGCCCCGCCAGAAAGGCGAGTTGGTCGAAAGGGCGTAGATATGAGGTAGAAAATACCGCACGGCGTTCATGATCTGAATCCCTTCATTGCGACTCTCGATACCAACGTGGACGTGCAGGCCAAAAATGAGGTTCGAGCGGGCCACATCGCGCAGTTCTTCGATGAGTCGGTCGTAACGCTCGTTGGGGGTGATGAGCTGACTTTGCCAGTCGGAGAAGGGGTGCGTACCCGCAGCCGCAATTTTCAGGTTCTGGTTCGCAGCCAGTTCGATAATCATTTTGCGGAGGTACGTAACCTCCTGGCGGGCATCCTCAATATTCTGGCAAATATCGGTGCCAACCTCAACCACCGCCTGATGCATTTCGGCCTTTACGCGCTCCTGTAGCACAATTTTGCCACCCTCCACAATTTTTGACATGTGGGAGCGCAGTTCGCGAGTGTCGGGGTCGATGGTCTGAAACTCTTCTTCAATTCCTAACGTGAAAACGGGCATAAGGGGTTGAGTTTTTAAGTTGGTTAGTCGATCAGGCGATTAATTGGTGAATTGGTCAGTTACTGACGGACTCGTTGAGTCACCAACTGACCGACTGACTAATTTATTCACTGACTGACGGCTTGGCTGATTAACGGTATAATCGGCTGGATTTACTTGTTTTGTTAGTTTTCGGTATGTCACGGTCAGGCCGGGCCAGATGGTGGTGTTACGGCCATCGGCGGTCTGATACCAGCTTTTGCAGCCCGATTGCCATACGGTAGCTTTCAGTTTCTCCTGAATATCCTCGTTATACGCCTGCTGAACGGCTGGTTTTACATCCAGGTACGCGCCCTCACCAGCCGCATCGAGCAGCCGTAGATACTCCATCACATAGTTCATCTGCGACTCGATCATGTGGATGATGGAGTTATGCCCCAGGCCCGTGTTGGGGCCAACCAAAAATAGCAGATTAGGGTAGCCCGTCACGGTAATTCCATAATGGGCCTGCGCCCCCGTGTAGAGCCATTCGCTGAACAGTTCGCGCCCATTCCGTCCCACAATATGAAGGTCAACAATAAACTCGGAAGCCACAAACCCGGTTCCAAAAATAAGAACATCGACCGGAAAATCGCGCCCGTCTTTTGTCACAATCGAGTGGGGTTTCACCTCGGCAATCCCTTCCGTAACCAGTTCAACATTGGGCCGGGCGAGGGCGGGGTAATAATCGTCGGAGACCAGCACCCGCTTGCAGCCGATGGTATAGTCGGGCGTAACTTTTTGCCGCAGGTCAGGGTCGGCAATGGAGTCTTCGCGGTGTTTTTGGGCCTGCCCGGCGGCTATTTTACGGACGGTTTGATTGCCCAGGAATGACAGTCCCGCCAGTTCATTTCGCCAGTAAATAAAGGAGCGGTGTAGTTTCTGGAAAACCGGAGCCACCCGGAATAACCGCTGCTCAAATGCCGATACGGGCCGGTCGGGCCGGGGAATAATGTAGGGAGGAGTACGCTGGAAAACGGTTAGCTGGCTGACAAGAGGGGCTATTTGCGGGATAAACTGAATGGCACTGGCCCCGGTGCCAATTACGGCTACCCGCTTCCCGCTGAGGGTATCGGTAGTATCCCAACTGGAAGAGTGAAAGGCCTTGCCCATGAATGATTCCAGACCGAGTAGTTTGGGGATGTTGGGCCGATTGAGCGGGCCAGTGGCTCCAATTACTACGCGGGCCGACCAGGATTGCCCTGCCCGGTCAGTAAGCGTCCAGCGGCCTGTCTCCTCCGAAAACTCGGTACGGATAATCTCCGTATTGCACTGAATGTATGGGTTGAGGTTATACCGTTCTATCGTTTGGTGTATGTATGCCAGGATTTCAGGCTGGGGCGAGTACATCCGCGACCAGTTGGGGTTGGGGGCAAACGACAGCGAGTAGAGGTGCGAAGGCACATCGCAGGCGCAGCCTGGATAGGTGTTATCGCGCCAGGTGCCACCTACTTCGGCGGCCCGTTCAAAAATAACGAACGGGCGGGCAGCCCCGGAAGGCTCAGGACGTTCTTTGAGCCGGATAGCCGCCGTTAGCCCGGCAAAACCCGCTCCAATGATGGCTACATCTATAGTTGGTGTCATGGTGTCCAAAGATAGTAGATAAACCCCCAAAAACTATGAAGGTGCCCGCTAAAAGCAGGCACCTTCCACGAGTACAACAAAACCACAGTAAGCCCTGTCCGTAAACAGCTTAGCCTGTGGGTTTGTCGAACAATATGTTAGCGGTTACGCATCGATTAAATACTCGTCGTGCTGGCTTATATCCAGACCTACCTGCTCGTCTTCCTGGCTTACGCGCATGGGCAGAATAGCATTGGTCACAATCAGCAGCAGATATGACATCCCGAAGGCAAAGGCTGAGACCAGCAACAGGGCAAGGAGGTGAACCGAAATTAAACCAGTTTCGCCAAAGGCCAGACCCTCAACGGTTACGGCTGAGTTAACGCCTTTGCTGGCAAAAAGGCCCGTCATCAGCATACCTACCATACCGCCTACTCCGTGGCAGGGGAATACATCGAGGGTATCATCGAGGGTCGAGCGCGACGACCGCAGGTGAGCCACAAAATTGCTGGTCATGGCGGCAATAGTGCCGATAAAGATCGACGTAGGGATGGTCACGAAACCAGCTGCCGGGGTGATGGCCACCAGGCCAACTACCGCACCGATACAGAAACCCAGAGCGGATACTTTTTTGCCTTTGGCCGAATCGAAAAGTACCCAGGCCAGCCCCGCAGCGGCTGCCGCCGTGTTGGTGGTAGCAAACGCCGAGGCTGCCAGTGGAGAAGCCGCCACTGCTGAACCCGCGTTAAACCCAAACCAGCCAAACCACAATAGACCCGTACCCAGTAGCACAAACGGAATATTGGCAGGAGGGTTGGTAACAGCCTCAACGTGGGTCCGCCGACGTTTGAGATACAACGCCCCCGCCAGGGCCGCCCAGCCTGCCGACATGTGCACTACGGTGCCACCTGCAAAATCGAGCACACCGAGTTTGAAGAAATACCCGTCTGGATGCCAGGTCATGTGCGCCAGTGGGCTATACACGAACAGGCTAAAGAGGATCATGAACAGGACATACGAGCGGAAGTTGACGCGCTCGGCCATCGACCCCGTAACCAGGGCGGGGGTAATCATGGCAAACTTAAGCTGGAAGAACGCAAACACCACCAGAGGAATGGTAGCCGCCAACGACCAGGGCTTACCATCCAGCACGCCTTTGAACATGAAGAACGTACGCGGATCGCCGATGAAGCCACCGATACTATCGCCGAAGGCCAGGCTAAATCCACACACCACCCACAGAATGCTGATAACTCCCATGGCGATAAAACTCTGCAACATGGTTGAAATCACGTTTTTGTTGTTGACCATCCCTCCATAGAAATACGCAAGGCCGGGGGTCATAATCAGCACAAGTGCTGTAGCGATGAGCATCCAGGCGGTATCGCCGGAGTTAATCCCTTCTGTAACGATCTGCTTCGGTACAGCGGGATAGAGAATGCCAAGGATACTGATAAACAGTAGCACGGCGAGCGGTAAGTAGCTGGCTTTTTTCATTGGTGATTGTTTTTTGTTGTACTAAGTTTATTTAAGGTAAGAGATTGGTTATGAATGAATTAAAACTTGAATATAGCGGCCATACCGAGGGTTGTCTGGCTTTTCTGAAGTTTGCCGTCGCCGTCGATAAACTTATTTTTGTCGTAGCTGTCCACCCGAAACTCCGGCTTGAGCAACACATGCCCATCGGCTACGGTAAAGTTACCGGTGATGGTTAGTGAGTTGACCGTTACGCCCGTACCATCGGCGGCTGTTAAGGCCCTGGCTCCCCCCGCGTTGTCGAATACTTCGTAGCGGGCACCAAACCCGAACTTGTCAGATACGGCATAATTACCATATACCGCTACCCCACCCCAGGAGGTGGCTTTGTTTACATAAGTACCCGTGAAATAAGGGTTGAACTGCTGGTAACCACCGGTTTGAGAGCCGGTAGCGGCATTCACCCCCAGGAAGAATTTTGGGGTAATCTGGTAAGTGGTAGTCAGATCGAAGATGGCGTAGGTGCCGGTCGAATCCTTTCCGTTGGCCTTTACATTGGCTTCGTTTGAGATGGCAGTGTTCAGATACACGTTCCAGCCACTCACGGGGCTAACGTACAACTGAGCGATGAACCCTTTCGCCCGGTTGTTATCGAAGTTACGGTCGATGTTGTTCACCAGCCCTACCATCAGATACGCCTTATCGCTGAAGGCATACTGCGCTTTTACGCCGAGGTGATAGAAGGGGCCGTTATTGAAGAGGTTAGAGAGCGAGTAGTTGTAGTTGAGGGGTGCGTCGATGACCTCATACCCGATATGCGTGCCAAACTGCCCGGCCGTAATCGAAAATTTCGGACTGGCTTTCAAGGTTACGTACGCTTGTTTTATGGCCAGGGCAGTTGAGGTAGCGGCACCTGTATTGAGCGATACGGTATTGCCGTAGTTACCCAGGTCGGCATGGTTGCCAAAGGTCAAATCGAAAACGGCATCGACCTTATCTGACACGTAGGTGGCTTTGGCCTGCACTAGCCCAAGCTGAAACTGCCCGGCCCGCTGATCGAAGGCGCGGGCTGCCCCATTCACCCCGGTGTTTAACCGATCCTGAGGATTGTTGAAATTGCCAATATAATAGGTGTCCATGTACCCGGTGAAGGAAAATTTGCCGGGGGCAGCAGCGGTTGAATCCTGCGCCTGTAAGGAAGAACCTACTAACAAACAAGAAATAAGTAAAATGATTTTTTTCATAATAAAATTTGGTGGTTGTGTGTGACTCGTTCAGGTTGTATTCTGACACAAATCTTCACCATAAAATATTATAATGCAATAGTTAGGCATAAAATTAGCTTGAAAATAAGTAAAAAATGCAAAAATTGTTTATTTCTTAGTAGTTATTATTCCAATAATCCAATATTTACCATTAATTAAGTATGTTTAAGATATTTGGTGAAGTAGCTATTTTGCCAAATATCTTAAATCTTACTTTTCGACCATTATAAGCTTATTTATCCTTTTTTTGGCTTGGAAACGGCATAAAAAAACCTGCTCACAGGGTAGCGGGCAGGTTTTTACCGATCAGTTGGTAACAACTAGGCTTCAGCGTGGAGCCAGGCTTTCTTAGCCAGTAGCGTATCCGTGTCTTCTTCGCGGTCGGGGTCTGGTACGCAGCAATCAACGGGACACACGGCAGCACACTGTGGCTCTTCATGGAAACCCACACACTCGGTACACTTATCGGATACGATATAGTAAAATTCGTTCGAGACTGGCGATTGCGGGGCTTTGCCGCTAATGACCGTACCCTCGCCAAAATCAACTTCAGAGAGTTCGGTGCCACCGCCCCAAGTCCACTCTACCCCGCCTTCATAAATGGCGGTGTTCGGACATTCGGGTTCGCAGGCTCCGCAGTTGATACACTCATCGGTGATCATGATCGCCATAGCGCGTACAAGTTTATAGATGGTTAACTGAAAATGAACAGAACAATTAGACAACAAATATAACTATTTGAAGTTCGGCCCCAAACTAATTTTTATTTTTGCCCGTTTCCTTTGTCTATATGTTACCCACCGGGTTAGTGACCCGTCTGCCTGTATGACCCAATCCGAACGCATTGATACCTTTACTGCTCTGGGCGATTTTATGCGCCACCCCGCCCATCAGAACGAACTGGAGCAACTAGCCCAACAGGCTTATCTACGTAACCACTGGTTTACCCCCGACAACGTGCGCAACGCACTGAATGCCATTGCTAATCAATTTCTGGATTCGGATCTCCTGCGCGCCTGGCTGGCTCCGTATCCGGCGGACCCCGTCAACCTTAAAACCGTGGGCGTGGTGCTGGCGGGGAATATTCCAGCCGTAGGGTTTCATGATTTGCTGTGTGTACTCCTGAGCGGTCACCGGGTCATGATTAAATTAAGTCAATCAGATTTTGTACTAATCCACTATTTAATACAAAAAATCGTTGACCTGAACCCTGCCTTTGCTTCCTATATTGACGAAGCCGAGCGACTCAACGCAGCTGATGCGTATATTGCTACTGGCAGTGACAATACCGCCCGGTATTTTCACTACTACTTTGGCAAGAAACCCCATATTATCCGCAAAAACCGGTCGTCGGTAGGGATCTTGTCAGGTTTTGAGACGGAGGCCGACCTGGAAGCACTTGGCAATGATATGCTGACCTACTTTGGCCTGGGGTGCCGCAATGTCTCCACACTGTTTGTACCGGAAGAGTACGACCTGACTTCTGTATTGCGCACCCTCGAATTTAGGCGGGATACCTTTGTGAATCACCACAAATACCTGAATAACTACGAGTACAACAAGTCTATTTACCTTATCAATGCCGTTCCACACTACGACAACGGCTTTCAACTCTATACCGAAAACCCTGCCCTGGTGTCGCCCATATCGGTTATCTACTACCAAAAGTACCAGCATCTGGAACACCTGAAAACCCTGCTCGCTACTAACGCCGATAAAATTCAACTGATAGCCTCGGCACACCGGGGTGACGGGCCGGGCTGGTATGCCCATTCTGTGTCCTTTGGGCAAACCCAATACCCCCGCCTGACCGATTATGCCGATGGGGTAGATACGATGGCGTTTCTGGGGGAGACAGGCGCGTTGTAAGCGCCTTAAAAACGAACTGAATCAAAACAGCCCTGTGTACTGACGGAATTCGTCAGTACACAGGGCTGTTTTAGCTGTTTAATAAGCTACTTCACGCTTCTACTTCGGCAGACTCTTCAACCTCAATTTGCCGCTCGTGGCCCGTTTGAAATTCGCCTGTGTTTACTTTGGCAGGGCGCATTTTAATCACACCCGTAGCGGCCAGTAATTTAATGACCGGGAAGGTTGGGTCAATTTCGTACCAGCGGGCACCGAAGTTGGCCGCATTCGGGCGTTTGTGGTGGTTATTCTGGAATAACTCACCCATCATCAGAAAATCGAATAGCAGCGAGTTTTTAGACAGGTCATGGTTATCGAAGTTCGAGTAGCCGTATTTATGACCACCCCAGTTCACGATAGCACCGTGAATAGGCCCCATCAGGAAGTGAATGGGCAGCAGAAAGAAGAAGGCCCAGTGCATATCCAGGTAAATAAACGCAAAGATGTAGAACAGCGCGTAAGCTACCCCCCAACTGGCCCGCGATACCCACGAATCGCCCACTTTTTCGATGAAGTTCCAAACCGGATAATTCCGGTCGAACTGCTGGGCAACTACCTGCCGACGGTGCAATACCGCGTTGTAGAGGTCTTTCGTCTTCCACATCATCGTAAAAATGTTTTTGGTATGGTGGGGCGAGTGGGGGTCTTTAGGGGTGTCGCTAAAGGCGTGGTGCATCCGGTGCAGCACCGCATAGGCGCGGGGACTGAGGTAGCTCGATCCCTGCGAGAGGTACGTCAGAAAATAAAAAAATCGCTCCCAGAATTTACTCATCGAGAACATTTTGTGGGCTGAGTAGCGGTGCAGGAAAAAAGTCTGGCAGAATAAGGACAGATACCAGTGGCCAATAAACGCAGCAAGTACAATCACAGGTGATAAATTTTAAGGATGATTAATGACAACAACGTTTTTCAAAAATAAGATTTTTTTAAGTGAAAACTACTTATTAAGCCTAAAAAGGTGGACTAATTTGTAGTTGTCGCATACTGAAGCAGGTTAGCACCCATGCGCAACGCCTGTTGCCGCACGGCTTCTGGGTCGTTATAGACGCTCTGATCCTCCCAGCCATTGCCCAGGTCACACTCATAACTGTAAAAACAGATTAATCGTCCCTGATAAATTAATCCAAACCCCTGCGGGGCTTTTCCGTCGTGCTCATGCACCTTGGGCAGGCCGTTGGGAAACGCGAATTTCTGACGGTAAATGGGGTGATTGAAAGGCAATTCCACAAACGATAACTCCGGAAAAACTTTTTTCATCTCGCGTCGGATAAATTTATCCAGCCCGTAATTATCGTCGGCATGAAGAAACCCACCGGCAGTCAGGTAGCGACGCATGTTCTGGGCTTCGGCATCGGTAAACACAATGTTGCCATGCCCGGTAAGGTGAACAAACGGATACGAGAATAGATCGGGGCTACCAGTCTCTACAATGTCTTCTTCGGGCGCAATGTTCATGCGGAGGCTGGCATTGGCAAACTTGATAAGGTTAGGCAGCGAGGTTTTGTTGGCGTACCAGTCGCCCCCGCCATTGTATTTCAGTTTGGCAATTTTGTAGGCATACTGCGCCTGGGCAGTATGCGCACCGTAGATCAGCAATAGGGTAATGAGTAGAGTTTTCATACGTTTAAACTGTTCAGTATCTGGCAGGCTGCCAGGGCAGCGGTTTCAGTGCGGAGCCGGTTGGGGCCAAGCGTAACGGGCCGACACCCCGCTGCCATAGCCTGCTGCAATTCTGATGCCGAGAAATCGCCCTCCGGGCCAATCAGTACTGTGTAAGCCTGGCCAGGTACCGTAGCTTTACTCAAATGAAGCGGGGTATGGTCGGCGGGCAAGTGGGCAATAAACCGCTGTTCATCCAGTAGGGTTTTCAGCAACTGGCTAAACGGCACAGCTTCATCGAGTTGGGGTAGCCAGCTTTGCTGGGATTGTTTCATGGCGGCAACGGCAATTTTTTCGAGTCGTTCGAGTTTTAGCACCCGGCGTTCGGAGTGCTGTCCAATAAAAAAGCTAATCCGCTCGATTCCCAGTTCCACGGCTTTCTCCACAAACCACTCGATCCGGTCGTTGTTTTTGGTTGGGGCCACACACACTCGAATCGAGTAGGAGCGGGCGGGCGTAGTCGTTACCTCCGTAACCCGGAAGGCACACCGGCGGGCATCGGCCTGGGTAATAACGCCAGCCGCCCGGTTTCCGTGTCCATCGGTTA
>JBBQUC010000029.1:0-17080 GCA_038212815.1 Cytophagales bacterium | reverse complement strand
CAATGAAATAGCCCGTACAGACACCCTTTTCGTCTTGAATAACGGCGGCTATTTCGGTTTTGAGAGCATCAGTGAGATATTCGTCGGCATCGAGAAACAAAATCCAGGGATGCCGAATGGGCAACGCATCGAGGGCAAACTGCCGCTGTTGCCCGTAGTTGGTAAATGGATGCCGGAACACGGTCGCCCCCGCCTGCATGGCCCGTTCGCGGGTATCGTCGGTCGAGTCGGCATCAAGCACCAGCACCTCGCCCGCCCACCCAACCACCGTCTGTAGGCAGTGGTCGATGTTGGCGGACTCATTGAGAGTCAAGATAATAACAACCAAAGGGAGACTCACAACGTAGTTTAGTTACGGTGGTTTTGGCTTAGACGTTACAGATGAAAAAAAGTATCTACCGCGTCCATTGTGAGCGATGATGATATTATTATACGGTTGGTTAAATCGCTCCGCCTAAAAATCATGCTGTTGCAGCCAGTCTTCCAACACCACCAGCAGCCAAATCTGATTCCAGCGAATGGCGGGGTCGTGGGCCAGAAACCGCTTCCATACCGCATTCACTACGGCTGGGGTGAGCAATCCGCGTTGGGCCAATTGGGTCACGCGCTCCTGGGCAAAAGAGCGCAGGGAGCCACGAAGCCAACTGTCCCACGGGAGGGTGAACCCCATTTTAGGCTGCCGGGCTAGGCGGGCAGGCAGTATATCGGGCAGGGCGTTGGCTAGCAGTTGCTTGGCAAACGGCCCAGTTTTCAGGTCATCGGGCAGTTGCAGCATGTATTCTACCAGCGTATAATCGAAAAAGGGAGTGCGGAGTTCGAGGGCGTGAGCCATACTCATCTGATCGGCATCGCGCAGCAGCAGGGGTTCGGCGTAGGTTTTCCACTCGCCCACGGTGGTCTGACTCATGGGTGGTAACTGCCACAGCGCATCGGCCTGCTCCCGAAAAAAAGTTTTCAGCGAATCGGTGGGGGTAGCTTGGGGCAGCAGTTGATTTACCAGCGTGTCGGGGAGGGCTTGGCGGAAGAGTGGAAACACGTGTTCGGGGGTGTTGTGGGGTAGTCGCAGCCAGTCGGCTACTTTGGTTGCGGGCCATTGGGTGAGCCGCGCCAGGGGTGCCAGGGTGAGCCGAAGTGCGGGCGGCAGTTGCCAGAGCCAACCGTATCGCTGTAGCCACCGATACCGCGCAAAGGAGCTATAGCCGCCAAAGAGTTCATCGCCCCCCAGCCCGCTCAGCACCACCGATATACCCGCTTCTTTGGCCCATTTCGCTACAATAAATGTGTTCAACCCATCAGCACCGGGCGTATCCAGACTAGCCAGCATAGCGGGCAACTGCGCCAGCGCATCGGCAGCACTGACGGACAGGGTGTGATGGCGAGTAGTAAACCGCCGAGCTAGCGCTGCGGCCGGGCCGCTCTCATCGAAGCCTGCTTCGGCAAAAGCCAGGGTAAAGGTATTGACCGGCTCTGTGCTGACCTGCGCCATTAACCCTACCACTGCCCCCGAATCCATACCCCCCGATAAAAACGCACCCACCGGTACATCGCTCACCATGCGGGTGGCAACGGCCTGTTGCAACCGGCTACGCACCTCCATGGCGGCTATCTGCCTATTGGGCGGGGGGGTTATTTTTTCAGGATTGACAATTGACCAATAAGGGGTTATACTAAAATTGCTGCCGTTAACCAGGGCTATGCAGCCTGCAGGCAGTTGATGGATTCCCGCTACCAGGGTATCAGGCGCGGGTACAGTTTGATAGCGCAGGTATAGCCCCAGCGCGTTGGCAGCTAACTGGCGCGGCACCTGCTGCGTAACCAGTAAGGCCCTAATTTCAGAGGCAAACAGCAGTTGACCTGCCAAGTGGTGATAGTACAGTGGTTTTTCACCGAGCCGGTCGCGGGCCAGCAACAGTTGCCCCGTATGCCTGTCGAAGAGGGCCAGGGCAAACATGCCGTTGAGCCGCGATAGAAACGCCTGGCCCCACTGCGCGTAAGCGGCCAGAATCACCTCGGTGTCTGATTGAGTCTGGAACGGGTAGTTGGGCAGCGCGGCCCGCAACGCCCGGTAATTGTAGAGTTCGCCGTTATAAGTAAGCACATACCGCTGCTGCGCATCGAGCATGGGCTGATTGGCTGCTACCGAGCGGTCAATAATGGCCAGTCGGCGATGGCCCAGCCCGACCGAACCAGCTACCCAAAGGCCTTCGGCATCCGGCCCCCGGTGGGCCAGTCTGTCCAGCATCCGGCGCAACAAGGCTGAGTCGGCGGGCCGTGGGGCGATGTTATACTGACCGGCAATACCACACATCGGGCTGGGGAGTAAAGGTGGGCGGATGCGGTAGCCGGGCAACCTGTTCATACACAGACACCCACGTACTTACCTGCTGCCAACTATCGAACGGCTGCGCCAGTTTCCCCGCCCGCTGACGATAGCCCTGATAATCGACATCATTCATAGTCAGAAACTCCTCAATGGCAGCCTGTAAATTGCCGGGGGTATTGGCTACCCAGGCACCGGCCTGGTGGGTATTTAGCACGGCCCAGGGAGTGCCGGTAGCCGCTACCACGGGCGTATGTTGCGCCAGCGATTCGAGTACTACGTTTCCAAAATTTTCGGAATGTGAGGGCATAATCGTCAGGTGGGCATTGGCCAGCAGTTGCTGCTTGGCCCGGCCCTCCACCTGCCCCAGCCACTGCAACCGCTCAGCCAACCCTAGCCGCTCAGCCCTATGAGCCAGTTGCTGCCGATACGCTTCGGTGCCGGTGCCTGCCAGCAGCAGTTGCCAGCCCCCCTGCTTAAACTCCGGCGACTGTGCCAGTGCGTCGATGAGGTGATCGAGAGCCTTTATGGGGTGCAGCCGACCAAGATACAGCAGATATCGCCCGGTGGGAGCATGTGGTTCGGGTGGGGGCAGCAGTATGCCGTTGGGCAGTTGTACCCGGCAGACATCGGCCCCGAAGTGCTGGCAGATGGCCTGCGTTTCGGCATCAGACGTGGCATGAAACCAAATCTGGTGGCGCAGGGGCTGGAATGCCCGAATCACCAACCGCTTGAGCCAGGGTCGATACTGAAGGGCAGCATCGGCCAGTTCGCCCCTCGGCGACCATACAATGGGCTTCCGACACAACAGAGCCATGCCCGCCAGCAGAAACGAGGGTGGATAAAACAGGCTTGTCAAATGCACCACATCGGCCTGCCGAAGCACCCCCACCGACCGCCAGAGGTGACGTAGCGGCAGGTACAGTAAGGCATCGCTGACGTACTGCACTCGACCAAAATTGGTTTCCTGCCAGGTATTGGTCGGCACTGTTTTAGCCAGTCCCTGGGTAGTAGCCACCACCGTTACCTGCACTCCCTGCCCGGCAAGCGCAGTAGCCAGCCAATACACCGAATTACCCGGCCCGCCCGCCTGCGCCGGAAAAAACGAACCAATAGGGAAAAAGATGTGCATAGAGACTAGGGTTGATCGTTAATGGTGAGCGGTTAAAGCAGCATACAGGGCGGTGTATTGGCTGGCTATGTTGCCAATACTATAGCGTTGGGCGTTCTGGAGGCCGTTGGCAATAAGCTGGTTTCGATGTGCTTCATCCTGAATCAGCCGCTCGATTCCGCGTCGGATGGCGACTACATCGGTTGGATCGACCAGTTCGGCGGCATTGGCGGCTACCGCCTGCATGGGTAACCGATTGGCCGTTAGTACCGCCCGGCCACTAGCGTTGGCTTCGAGAATGGGCAGGCCGAACCCCTCATATAAGGAGACAAAGGTTACCATGTCGCAGGCATAGTAGTGCTGCTGAATAGCCTCGCGGCTCAGGTTACGGTGGTTGGTATAGGTAATCTGATACCGTTGCAACAGCCTTTGCTGTGCAGGAGTAAGTTCACCAACCAGTACCAGATGGCAGGGCAAACCAGCCAGGGCTTCGCACAGGCGAGGCAGATTTTTATGCGGGGCGGTACCCAGTTGCAGCAGCACAGGCCGCTGCTGGTTAAAGGGGGCAGACTGGTACGCTAAAGCCGGGTCGGTATAGTTCGGAATGACCCGCACTTTGGCGGCCAGTTGCGACCCCACATAACGGGCTAACTCGGCTTTAGTTTTGTCCGAAACGGTGGTGACGGTGGCTGCCCGGCGCATCGGCAGGTAGTAAAAAAATAGCCAGATTAGCCCAAACCGCAGCCAGTTACCCCGCGCTCGCTGCCGCTCCAGCGATACACAGTCGTGAATGGTGAGTACGGTTTTGGGAGCGGGCAAGGCCAATGCGAGGTAATGTACATCGCCCGTAATATGGTACACATCCATTCCCGACTGCCCGGCTACCTGCTGCCGCACAAACTGCACATTGGCCCACATCTGGCCTAGCGACTGGCTTAGCTGCGGCACAGCAAGAGTGGTAATGCGGAGGTTGCCCGGCGTATTCAGGTACTGCTGTAGTCCTAGAAACAGCCCTTCAATGCTATAACTGCTATCCTGCTTCCGAAAAAGGTAAAGAATCTGCATCGGGTACACATCACGCTCGGTGGTGTAGTATGACGCTGAGATATAGGGAAAGAAACGGGGCTTAGACCTTTATTTGCAGGTTGATAATAAAGATTTCTCCTTGAAAAAAGGCATCTTTACCATCATCAAAACCTGTAACCATAGTATATGCTCTTTAAACGATACGATCTGACAGCCTACTATCTGATCAAATTGCTACCCGATCAACTAATTAAAAAAAAGTGTTTGTTTACTAACTGTTTTTAGTAAGTTTGAGGCTACTACTACATGCATTTTTTACTGGCCTATTTGTGCTGACCACGCTGACTTGTTGGTGTAACTGGCAAACATCGACTTTCCCAACAAAACGAGTATATGCCTGATTATCCGCCACAAACCCAGGAGTCGATGTCACAAAATGTGGCTTACTTCAACGACGTTAAGCACAAGGGCATCCCCGTGATGTTTATCGACAGTGTGATTCCAAACCACTACCGGATGAACTACGCCATTGTGGGCGATACGGCCAGCGAAAACCCGGACTTCGAGCATCAGCGGGCTATTGCCACGCCCCATAATTTTCAGATTGGCATGGGGTGGGCACCGCCTGGCAACGGTCCACACTGGCACACCCATGATTACGTGGAGCTGTTTGTGCCACTCAAAGGCCCCTGGCGTTTCTACTGGTCGAACGATCCGAGTCCCGTAAACCCCGACGGCGAAGGTAGTTTTCTGCTGAACGAATGGGACATAATTTCGTTGCCACCGGGCGTATACCGCCGGTTCGAGAATGCCGGGACGGAGATTGCCTGGTTTTTTGCTGTTCTTGAAGCGCACAAGGTCTATGCGGGCAAAGACCCGTACTGGTCGCCGATTGTGGAGCGTGAAGCCGGAGAAATGGGATTCCGGGCCAATGAACTGGGTAAAATGGTGAAGCCAGACAACTACGAGGCTATTCAGCAGGACGTTTTCCAGCGGATGATGCAGTCGTTTGAGACGCTGGAAGGCAAGCCTTTAGCGGATTTTTCGCCCGTGCCCACTGGACCAGCCGTTGGGCCAGCCGTTAGGCCAGAAGCCGGACTGTAATGGCCAAAACGCTCCTGTTCATTCCCGGTACGCTCTGCAATGCCCGCCTGTTTGCTGCTCAGGTGGCCGGGCTGGCTGATCTGGCTGATTGCCGGGTGACGGACAGCAGCCGGGCTGATTCACTGGCCGATATGGCCGCGCTGATTCTGGCGGAAGTGCCGGGCAATTTTGCCCTGGCCGGGCTGTCGTATGGGGGCATTATCGCGTTTGAAATCTGGCGGCAGGCCCCAGCGCGGGTGACCAAACTGATTTTGATGAACACGAATTACAAAGCACCCGCGGACACCACGCGTATGCATCAGGAGCGGTTGGTAGGCATGGCCGTGTTGGACCGATTTCAGGAAATCACGAGCGAGATTCTGATCGATGCGATGCTGCATCCGCAACACGCCGGGCAACCCGATTTACGCGAAACGGTGCTGACGATGGCGTTGGAGGTGGGCCCGGAAGGATTTATCCGGCAGGTAAAGGCGCAGTTGGGTCGCCCCGACAGCACCGCCGATTTGCCCACGATCACCTGCCCAACCCTGCTGATTGCGGGCCAGGAGGATACCATCTGTCCACCCGCCTTACACGAAGACATGGCCCGGCTGATACCGAACGCGCACCTGGAAATCGTGGCCCACTGTGGCCATCTGAGTACACTGGAGCAACCCGAAGCGGTGAACGCGGTGATTAGAAACTGGTGGCAAAACCTGAACTGAATCGTGCGTAAAAACAAACTTAAACAGATCTGGCAGGCGGGCGGTACGGTCCTCAACGGCTGGCTGCATATTCCGAGTAGCTGGTCGGCTGAACTGATGGCCCATGCTGGTTGGGACAGCGTAACGGTAGACATGCAACATGGTCTGCACAGCATGGAAACGGCCATTCAGTTGCTACAGGCCATTTCCACAACGGACACCGTGCCGCTGGCCCGCGCCAATTGGAACGAGCCAGGACAGATCATGCGCCTGCTCGACGGGGGGGCGTATGGCATGATTTGCCCCATGATCGACACCCGCGCTCAGTGCGAAGCCTTTGTGGGGGCCTGCCGGTATCCGCCGGTGGGCTACCGGAGTTTTGGCCCAACAAGGGCGCGGGTCTACGGCGGGGACGATTATGGCCGGTACGCAAACGACGAACTGGTGACGATGGCGATGGTTGAAACCGCCGAAGCCCTCGCCAACGTCGATGCCATTGCGTCGGTGCCGGGGCTGGATGGCATTTTCGTTGGTTCGGCTGATTTGTTGCTGTCGCTGACGGGCAATACTGTTGCTGATGCGGCTACGCAACCGATTATGGATCAGGCGCTAGATGCCATTCTTGCCGCCTGCCAGCAACACGGCATTATACCAGGTATCTTCTCGACATCAGTAGCGGAATGCCACCAATTGATGAACCGGGGGTTTCGGTTTATCACCCTCAAATCCGACAGCCTGATACTTGGCGAATACGCCACCCAATTAGTGGGCGAACTACGAGCCATCCAACCGTAACTCCTTTTCTGAATGAACCGTAGCCCCCAACAGGAACACCCGATGCAGGCCATTACCCACACCGCCCAACCGATCCCTGTCGGGTCGAAACAGGCACTACCTGGCTTCGACCCGACGTACACCGATATCGTCGATTATATCCTGAAAATTACCCACGAGATCTGGGAAGAACGCGGCATCGGCGTGATCTACGACACCTACGACGAAGGGATTACGCTGCATTCGGGTGCTTCTACCATTCATGGCATCAACTCGGTTATCAGTGGCACCCTCGAAACGCTCCATGCCTTCCCCGACCGGCGATTAGTGGGCGAAGCCGTAATCTGGTCGGCTGAGCAGACGACGAAATTCTACACTTCGCACCGCATCGGGTCAACGGCCACGAACCTGGGGCTTAGTGCGTTTGGGCAACCGACGGGTAAGCGAGCCTTTTTTCGCACCATTGCCGACTGCGTGGTGTCGGCCAATAAAATTGAGGAGGAATGGCTTGTGCGCGACAACCTGCACCTGATTCAGCAGCTTGGCTATGACCCCGTTACGCTGGCGAAGCAGGCGAAGAAATACAGCCTTAACGCTCTGCCTCACGTTCCGTTCGTGGCCGAAAATCGGGTTGGACAGTACCGGCCCGCACCGGTTGGTGATGATGCCCCAACCGATAGTGCTGCGTTGCTATACAACCTATTTCAGCACGTCTGGAATGGCCGGTATATCAACGAGGTGGGCACGTATTATCACCCCACGGCAACCCTCAACGGCATCTGCGATCAGTTGTACCGGGGGGTGGCCGCGATTCAGACGTACCTCATCAATTTGTTCGCGTCGGTGCCACAGGGGGTTGTTCAGGTGGAGCGCATCACCAGCAATCCGGGCGAGGAGGGTGATGCCGTTGCCGTGCGCTGGCGACTGACGGGCCTGCACCTGGGCAATGGGTTCTTCGGCCCGGCATCAGGCAAGCCGGTCAACATCCTGGGCATCAGCCATTTTAGCATTCAGGGGGGTAAAATCAGCCAGGAGTGGACGGTATTCGATGGGTTCGATGTACTCTGCCAAATTCATGGGCATTCCGACGTACCCACGCTACCAACCACCCTGCCTGCTCCCCTACCAGCCGACCCAACTAACCAGGCCAACAAGCAGCTCGTGGCGAAGTTGATTGCCGACGTGAACGGAGCCATCGCTGGTAAAAGAGACCTGCTACCCATGTTGAATGGGTACTTTTCTGATCAGGTAAGCTGGAACGGCTCCAAACCTTTCGACGAGCTCGTTGGCCCCCAAACCCTGTACGACCGATTCTGGAAACCGTTGCTCCACGCCTTCCCCGACCTAGAAGATCAGCCGTATATTCTGATGGGGGGCCACTTTGGCGACCGCGACTGGGTGAGCCTGACCGGCAACTACGTCGGTACGTTTGACAATGAATGGCTCGACATTCCCCCCACCGGGCAGGCCACCTGGATTCGGTACGGCCTGTTCTACGAAATCAAGGCGGGTAAAATCGAAACGGCGTACTGCATTCTGGATATGCTCGACGTAATCCGGCAGGCCGGGTTCAACCTGTTTCCCAACCGCGCCCCCGAAATCACCATCAACGGGCCTATTTCTTATGACGGCATTCTGACCAGCAATACCGACGCCACCGAAGGGCAGAAGTCCCTCCAACTCACCGAAGCCATGATTCGGGCCTTAGGGAATTTCGACGGGGTGAACCTGAGTACCATGCAGATGGATAAATTCTGGCACCCGAACATGATGTGGTACGGCCCCGGTGGCACCGGCTCCACCCGTGGGCTGAGGGGCTTCCAGGACTACCATCAAAAGCCGTTTTTAGTGGGGTTCCCCGACCGCAAAGGCGGCCACCACAAAGCCCGCTTCGGCGATGGGGCCTACTCCTGCTCAACAGGCTGGCCCAGCATTTATGCTACCCACGGCGGCAACGACTGGATGGGCATCGACGCGACGGGTAAAAAAATTACGATGCGCGTGATGGACTGGTGGCGACGCGAAGGGGATCTGCTCAAAGAAAACTGGGTCTTCATCGACATCATTGACTTGCTCGAACAGCTTGATATTCACGTAGTTGACCTTCTGAAAACTCACCCTGACTATGGCACCAATCGACTGGATTATCGCCGGTCTGTATTTTTTTGGCACAATCGCCATCGGGATACGGCTGAATAAAAAAACGAGCAATGCCAACGAGTTTTTCTCCGGTGGCAAAGACTTTGCCTGGTGGGCCATTGCCGGTTCGGTCATTGCCACGCAGGTTAGTGCGGTTACGTTCGTGGGCGCACCGGGCTGGGCCTACACCGCTGGCCTGTCGCCCATTGTGTTGAGCCTCAACATCCCGATTGTGATGTGGTTCATCAGCGGTAGCGTGGTGCCGTTTTTTTATAACAGTGGCGTCGTCTCCATCTACGAGTATATGGAAGGTCGGTTTGGCTACGGAGCCAGGGCTACCTTAGCGGCTGCCTTCATCATTAAGTTGCTGGCCATCATGGGGGTTGTTATTTATGCCCCGGCGTTGGTACTGTCCCACGTAACGGGCTTAGACATCGTGCCAACTATCCTGATTATGACCGTAGCCATTTTCGTTACCTCGCTGGGTGGTTTGTCGGCGGTGATCTGGGTCGATGTGCTTCAGATTGCCATTCTCTGGGTCGGCATTATCACCTCCTATTGCCTGGTGATCGCAAAATTACCCGTCTCCCTTCCCGAAGCCTTCGACATCGTACATAAAGCAGGTAAACTCAACGCCATCAATTTCTCCACCGACCTCACTACGCCAAACACCCTTTGGGCGGGTGTTTTCGGGGGGCTGGTGCTACACGTATCGTATTTCGGGGCCAATCAGGCGCAGGTGCAACGGATGCTGGCGGCCAAAAGCATCCGCAACCTGAAGCTGTCCCTGTGGTCAACGGGTTTTGCTATTGTCGCCCAAATGCTGTTTTTTCTAACGCTGGGGCTATTGCTGTTCGTATTCTACGGCGGCAAACCCTTCGCGAAAGCCAACGACGTGTACATCTCGTTTCTGGAATACGTTCCGTCGGGTTTTCTGGGTTTGATCATCGCGGCTATTCTGGCGGCAGGTATCGGCAGCATGGTGGCCTCACTCAACTCGATGGCTACCGTGTTTGTCAAAGATATTTATGAGCGGGCCATTAATCCTGCCGCCAGTGAGCAGAAGAAACTTCGCATTGCGCGGCTGTCGAGCCTCATCTTTGGCAGTCTCCTGGCGGGGGCGGCCATCCTAATGTCGAGATACGAAAATCTGTCGGCCCTCGAAGCCATCAGCAAATACGGCTCCTACATTGTCGGCTCAACGCTAGGCGTGTTTATCCTCGGCATTTACACCGAACGCACGAATCAGCAGGGGGTCATTATCGGGTTCATCGTCGGGGTGATTGCCGTGGTAGGGGTTGCCGTGTTCACCGATATATTCTGGCTATGGTATAATCTGGTTGGCTTTATGGTCACGCTTGTCGTTGGCTATGCGTCAAGTTTTGTGGTCGGCACTAACCCATCGAACATCGGCATGTACACCCTGAGCGGCCAAAAAGAGCATTTCTTAGCGACCAATCAGGCCGAAAGGGAAGGGAACTACTACGTCATTCCAGGCCGGTTCGAGCGAAATTCGTACTGGCTCATCCTCTACTTTTTTCTGCTGGTGGCCGGCTTATACTCTATCGGTCGGTAAGCTCGAAATCCTATACAACTCTGTTTGATTCTGCGTGATTACTTCCCTTAACGCGATGAAAAAACTACTCGTCTTGTCCGTCGTCCTGCTTGGGTATACCAATGCCTATGCGCAGGTGTCTAACCACGCCTTCCGGCTAAACGGAACCATTGATGTGGATACCGGCACGGTAGTACTGCTACCCATTGGCAACGAAGCCTATAGCCCGAATCCAAAAAATAAGTACCAGACAAAAATAAAAAACGGGAAGTTTAGTTTTAGCGGAGTATTGGCCTACCCGTCGGGTTTTTTAATTGCTCAATTCCCCAAATACGTGTCGAGTCGTTTTCTTATTGAAGCTGGCACCCAAATGATTGTATGCCATATTGATTCGATTCGGGAAACGCCCGCCATAACCAATAAATCCATGAAAGAATTTAGAACGGATTATACGCCGTTTTTTTCGGTTATCTCGCGTTCCAAAACTCAATTGAGTAACGCCTTTTACCGGGGACTCGACCAATCACCCCCGGTAGCAAAACAGACAAAAGATAGTTTACGAGCCGTTTATCTAACCGCCCGCAGCGGTTTAGTCAATAGGCAGGATACACTGTTGGTAGCCTACGCCCGGCAACACCCTAACTCATACGTGGTGCTATGGGGGTTAGTGGAGTCGATGGACTTTGGGTATATGCCCATTTATGAGTCTATTTATGCCGCACTGTCGCCCGCTCTCCAAAATACCCATACAGGTAAAGTACTGGCGCAGCGACTAAAATCATCCAGGGCTACTGCCATTGGGCAGCTTTTCCCAACACTGGCGTTACTCGATACTGCAAACAAACCGGTACGACTAACAACACCCATCAACTCGAAGTACACCCTCGTGGATTTTTGGTTTAGTCATTGTGGCCCGTGTTTGGAGCAGTTCCCTGTATTCAAGGAGTTGTTGGCAACGTATCAGAGCCGGGGGTTTGCCATTATTAGTATCTCGACCGACACGAAAGCCGCCATCGGTAGCTGGAAGAAGGTAATTCACACCAAAGACCTCCGTTGGACACAGTATCTCGACATAGGTAGCAAATTGACCACAAACGTGCTATCCATCAGTGCATTTCCTGCCAATTTTCTGCTTGATGAGAAGGGGGCTATTATCCGAAAAGACATTAGCCCAACGGAACTACAGGCATTTCTGTCCGGCAAACTAAACTAATCGGTAGCCAATCAGGATACTACAGCAACTCCTGCCGGTAGGCTTTCAACTCGGTGAACGAGAGTTTGTAGAGCAGGGTGAGGGTGGCGTAGGTGGCTCCGCCCAGCAGCACCTCGGCAATGGTATTGGCCCAGCCAGTGTAGCCCACCACCGTTTTATACACCACAATGACCCCCATCATCAGTACGCAAAACAGCAAAGGTTTGGCAAAGTTGCGCAGAAACTCACCCATAAATGGCCCAACCAGGTGTTGCACCAGGGCGAAGTTGGCCAGCAGGTTCAGAAACGTAGCCAGCAAAAAGGCCAGGGCAATGCCCGTTACTCCCCAGTATAGCCCAAACACATACACCAGCGGAATTTTAATTACCAGCGTAGCCACGTTCAGGTAAAATAGCAAATTGGGCTTGCCTTTGGTGAATGCCAGGGTATAAAGTGGGTGGCTCAGGGTCATACACACCCCCACAAACACAAAAATCCGGATGAGGCCGATGGTTGGCTCCCAGCCGGGACCATAAAACAGCGGCACCACACTGTCGGAGGTGATGAATAGGCCCGCTAGCAGGGGCAGGTTGCAGTAGCTCAGGAAATCCAGAATTTTCAGGTACGATTTTTTCAGGTTCTCGGTGTTATCTTTCATCCGGGCCAGAATGGGGTAGGCCACCTGCAAAATAATGGGGTTCAGCTTGTTGATCGGGAAAATAGCCAACTGATACGCCATACTGTAATACCCCAGCATTTTCACGCCCAGAATCCCCCCAATCAGAATGTTGTCGCAGTTGCCCTGGATAAACCCAATCAGCCCGTCGCCGAGGTTGAAAATACCAAACCGGAGATGGTCACTGATGGCTTTGAGGTTGAAATAAAGCAGGGGCACAAACAGGCGTAGCCCAAACAGAATCTGGCAAACGGTGCGCACGGCCTGATTGGCCAGCGAACCAATGATGAGCGACAACTCCTGATAACCAGTATATGCCAGCACCACCGTCACCACCGCCCCTACCACCGTTCCGGCAATGTCGATGAGGGCTACCGATTGAAACCGGAGTTCTTTTTCGAGGAGAAAATAGTAAAGTTGCCCGAAGTAAACGATCAGGAAATAGCAGGAAGCCAGTTTAACCACCTGCGCCAGTTTGGGTTCGTGATAAAACGAGACGATGAAGGGCGTACCAAACCAGATGAGGGCGAAAATGGCCAGCCCGACCAGCAGGTTCAGAAAATACAGCGTAGATAGCACCCGACGGTCGCCCTCCTGCTTGTAAATAATGGAATTGGAGAAGCCTAGGTTGGCGAAAAGTCCAAAAAAGGCGATAATCAGGTTGCTGATGCTCACGATTCCAAAATCGGCTGGAGCCAGGAGCCGCGCCAGAATAGCCACCTGCACAAACTGAAACACCGTAGACACCACTGTTGAAACGGTGATCCACTTGCCTCCCTGCATGGCCTTGCTTGTGTTGTTACTCATTCGGTTACTGCTGTGGTCGGGATCAGAAGGCTACCGGGTTTTGTTGATCTGCCGGTTAGCCCGTGCCTGCCCCTGCCGAACCTCCACAATAAGTGGGCCATTAGGCAGCGTACTCAAGTCAAGTCGGGTGGTAAATAATCGGTCGGGTTTGGGCAGAGTCACCCGGTTATACTGCAGCCCCGACGCTGCGGCATATACCGTTATCTCGACGGGGGTCTGCACGGCATTGGTACAGACCACATTCAGTAAATTAATGGTGGGGTTCAGCGTCACCACCAGCGAGGATAGCCCCGTTTCGGCATCGATGGCCAATTGGTTGACAATCCGGGGCGCGGGGATTACAAATGTGGGCGTTTCGCTGACGTTGATGGATACCTGCCCCGTCAGGCTCACCCGCAGGGTACGGGTCATGGTGTCGCGCCCCATGGTGGGTGTGCAAACCTGCACCGTGTCGCCCCGCTTCACGGGTAGGTTATAAGTGGCCGTGCGGCCCCGTTCGTCGGGCACGGTCAGCACATAAGCCGATTGGGGTTGACCACTCAGGTCTTTACTCTCGTACCGATCCACCAGCGGGTCGGCATTGAGGGTTTCTTTGTAGCTATAATTCCCAATCAGGTTGAGAGCCTGCTTCAGGTAATCGGCAGCGGGTTTGCGGGTTTTGTCGCCGTTGATGAGACCCATCGAGAAAAACTGCGTGGGGTTGGCAGCATCATCATCGTAAAGCTGATAAAAAAACAGCCGGTCAATACCCAGCCGGGTAAAGAGCAAGGCCGTCCGCAGCGTCCAGTCGGCCTGGGTCTGTAATACACTTTTAGGGCCGATGGCAATAGCCCGGAATGGGCTTCCGGGGTTCACATCATACCCTGCTTCGGTAAGCCAGACGGGCATATCGTAGGCCGCCTGATGCGCCATTTTCACAAAGGCGGCCGCTTGTGGGCCTACTGCGCCCAGTTCGGGCGCGGCTCCCCGGCTGCTGCCCCCGCCCGGCAACGAGCGGATGTCATTGGCATACAGATGCTGGTTGATCACATCCCAGCAGAGATTGACCCGGCCATCGGGATAATACCCCCTGAACTCCCGGCACCAGTCGATCATGCCCCGCACGTAATCGGTCGAGGAAGCTGCCAGACCACCAATCACCACCGTCATGGTTGGGTCGGCGGTTTTCACCCCTACATCGGGGCCGAGGGTATGCTTGTGCCCATCGTAAAACGCCGACAGGTTGGCCGCGTACTCGCGGGCCGATTGATACGATTTTCGGCCTTTCCAGGTTTTATCGCGCTCATTTTCGCACTCTATATACGTCACAACCCCCAGGCCAATCCGCACCACATTAGTGCCCGCCCAGGTACCAACAGGGCTAACCCTAACCAGGGTGGGGTTCACATTTTTGTTGCTGCCATAACGGGCTGCAAACTGAAACCCAACCTTGGCCTGCGCCGTGTAAGAGGCTGGCTGGCTCAGGTCGCTGCCGTAGGGAGCGGGTACATTCTCGTTGTCGCGTTGGTTCGATGGGTAGGTGTTCTGTAGCCAGTCGGGTATGGTTTTGATGCAGGTCAGCACCTCTATCCCCTCGGCATGAAGGCGTTCGTAGAGCGCATCGTAATTCCAGCTTCCGTTGTAGGTGGGTTGAAAGGTGTAATTGCCTGCCTGCGGTTCCAGCTTATCCCAGTCGGCATAATGGCGCACTGCTGCAAACCCTTTGATAGCAGGCACCCGCGTCTCGTCGATCTGCCAGGGTGACCCGGCCTCTTCCATATTCCACTCGAACATATTGACTCCTACCGCCTGCCGAAACGGTATCGATTTGGCAGGGGTTGCCGTAGGCGCAGTGCCCGGCTCAAACGCGCCGTATAACTCCATTTCAGCAGGATACGCGCCGGAGGTGTTCAGCACCAGGTAGCGGGCATTAGCCACGGGGACGGGTAGCCTGAACTCGTTGGGTTTAGTGGGGTCTGGTCCCACCCACTGGTTATACTGATCGCCAATGAAGCGGGCAATTGGGATGCGCTGCCACTGATCGGTAATGATCGACAAGGTCATCGGGGCATCGGGGTTAGACCCGCTCCCGTCGTAGAAACGAATGCTCTCGATGCGCCAGGTCTCACCCGGCAGCAGGGGGTAATAAGCATCGTAGTTGGACAGGAGCTTACCGTAGCCCGTATTGACCGGCACCGTGGTGACCCCATCGAAAAGGCCCGCCAGACTATTATCGCTGTTTACCACCTGATACCAGCGGGTGGCATCAATCGGAATTCGGCCCGTGGTGAGGGCTATCGCCGGGCTGGGGGGGGCAGCCACCGACGGAAATGTTACGGGTTGACTGGCATAGGCTGCGGCCAGAAGTAACGCACAGGCAGTAATTCGGATAGCCATAGTGTCTTTCATTCGTGCTACATTTACACGATGTCCGATTTTTTTGTGGTGACAGTGACAAATTTACGATTTACCGAACGAGAATACGTATGTCAGTAGCTATAATATCGTGTCATTCCCTGGATGAGGTAACCTGGCACCCCCAGCGCGACTGTACGTTCCAGGACAATGTAGCTGTTTTTGGCTGCCCGCTATCGGCAGGGGTAGCCTCGGCCTCGGCCTGGCGACCTCTGCTCCTCCCCGACGAGCTGGCGCGGCTCCAGCGGTTCCGGCGACTCGACGATCAGCACCGGTTTGGCACTACCAGAAGCTTGTTGCGGTTGCTGCTGAGTCACTACACCGGGCAGGCACCCACCCAGCTTGTTTTTAGCCAGGGCACCAACAATAAGCCCGAACTCCAGGGGCATCCGGGCTGGCAGTTCAACGTGTCGCATGGAGGGCAGTGGGTGCTCATTGCCATTGGTCGGGTAAGCGTGGGTGTCGATGTGGAGCCGATCAACCCCGATTTCCCAATTCAGGAGATTGTAGCCTCGGCCTTTGGCCCGGCAGAGCAGCGCGTGTTGCACAGTCAGGCCGATGCCCATGCGTTATTTTATGAGTACTGGACCCGTAAAGAGGCCCTGCTGAAGGCTACAGGCCAGGGAATGGCTGTAACCCTGAGCCAAATTCCCTGTCTAAATGGAGAACACCTGCGAGCCGCCCAGCGAATTGGTCAGCCCGGCCACTGGACGGTGCAGAGTTTCCGGCTCGACGAGCAGCACCCGGCAACGGTAGCCTACCAGGCAACTGCTGCCGAGCCAGCCTTTTATCGGCTCGACGCGTCGGTATTTACCCATAATTCCTAACCCGATCAACTCAAACCAACTGATCTCAACAACAGCCCCACTTGTCTAAGTGGGCAACAACAGCCTTTGTTATGCAGCGATTGTTGCTGAAATTTCTGTATGTGGTTGCGGCTATCCAGTACCCCCGCGTCCGGCGCGACCGGCGGTATTTTATCCGCGACAATTATTTTTGTCGGCTGAACCAACTCCGGTTTTTGCGGGCCGATTACCTCACCAAAACCCCCTACAAAGTTATTGATTACCACGGCGAGTTTGACCAGGAACTGCGGTATGTGCTGCCCTTTGCCTACTGGCACCACCTGAACGGCACCCTCCGGCAAACCATCTCCTGCACCAATACGGGGGTGTTTTATTTCTTTAGCCCCAACCACACAGAACACTACCTAAAACGGGCGTGGCAGGCAGGCTACGACTATTACGACGTACCTAACATGACCCACAGCCCTAGCTACGATTTTAGCAAGTGGGCGCG
>JBBQUC010000028.1:0-17088 GCA_038212815.1 Cytophagales bacterium | reverse complement strand
GGTGAGCAGGTCAGCATCGGCCAGTCGAACATCCTTACTGAAGGTTTTGTCGCCGTAGCGCACCCCTGCCGCACCCGACTGATACCGGGTAATGCCTTCAATTTCGGGAAACTCGGCCCGGAGTGCCGGCAGGAGCGGATACGACATAGCCGCACTTTTGTCTGACGTGCCATCGCGGGTGCTTTGCAAAAAATAGAGCCGGTAGAGGTTATCGGCATTGGCATGGAAACGGTCGAACGACAGTTCAAAGGCGGCTGTCATGAACAACAGCAAACCGGCACCGAAGGCTACAGCCAGTCCCAGTATGTTAATGAAGGCATACGTCCGGTTTTTCCAGAGCGTTCGCCACGCGATTTTGAGGTAATTGGTTAGCATGAGAAAAGTGGGAGCGAAGGGCGAGGGACGACAGGCGGGAAAGTTAACCCCAAGCCCCCGCCTTCACTCCGTTTTAAGTGATTTCACAGGGTTCATCAGGGCGGCTTTGATACTCTGGTAGGCTACCGTCAGAAAAGCCACCAGCACGGCCCCAACGCCGGTCAGCACAAATACCCAGGGGCTAATGGGGGTTGGGTAAGCAAAGCCAGTGAGCCACTGCCGCATAGCCATCCATGCCAGCGGAGAAGCCACGACAATGGCAATCAGCACCAGTTTCAGCAGGTCTTTGGCCAGCAAGGCCACCAGGCCAGAGACACTGGCTCCCAGCACTTTGCGCACCCCAATCTCTTTGGTGCGCTGCTCGGCCATGAAAATAGACAACCCAAACAGGCCCAGGCACGAGATCAAAATGGCGATGCCCGCAAAGATACCAAACAGGGTTTGCTGCGTTTGCTCGGTGGCATAGAGCCTACCAAACCGCTCGTCCAGAAACTGATATGAAAAAGGCCGATCCGGGAAGTAGCGTTTCCAGACCGATTCGACATGCGCCAAACCAGGAGCCAATTGCCCGGCGGCTACATGCACCGACAGGTAATTATAGTTCCGGGGACTTAGAAACAACACCAACGGAGCCACCTGCTGATGCAGCGACTCGAAATGAAAATCGGTGGTTACGCCAATGATCTGCCCTTTTTGACCTGCGTACCGAAACACCTTCCCAATAGCCTGTTGCGGACTGTTCCAGCCGAGTAGTTTTACGGCGGTTTCATTCAGGATAAACCCCGCCGAATCATCAGTTGCATAGGCGCGGGAGAAGTTACGCCCGGCGGCCAGTTTCAGGGCGTAGGTCGGGATAAACTCGTGATCGACAGCCAGCATTTTAATAGTCACTCTGGATGGAGTGAGGCTGTCATTCAGCACGATGGCGGCATCCTGCGAGTCGAGCAACCGCCCCGACGGCACCCGCGAGGAGCGGGCGGCATCAGCAATAGTAGTGCTGCGTTTGAGTTCCTGCTTGATGGCTTCGTAATTCAGGGTCGAGTCGGCAAAAACGGGTAAGATCACCACCTGATCTTTCTGATAGCCGAGGTTATAGTGCTGAATATACCGCAACTGACTGAACACGACCGCCGTACTGATGATGAGGGCCACCGCAATGCCAAACTGCATGATGACCAGCACCTGCCGCAAGCGTCCGTTTTTCAGAGCCGAGGCTACCTGACCTTTCAGTACGGCAATTGGCTGAAAAGCCGTTAGGAAGAAGGCTGGATAGCTCCCTGCCACAAGGCCAGTCAGCGCGGTTACGCCCACCAGCATCACCACAAACACCGGATCAAGCAACTGGCTGAACAGGAGTTGTTTATGAGTTAGGTCGTTCATCAGGGGCAAACCCAGCAGTAGCAACACAATGGCGATACCAAGCGAGAGAATAGCCAGCAGCACCGACTCGCTCAAAAACTGACCAATGAGTTGCCCCCTCACCGCGCCAATTACTTTCCGCAGGCCCACTTCTTTGGCCCGCCCCGCCGACCGGGCAGTGGCCAGGTTCATGTAATTGATACAGGCAATGAGCAGAATAAACAGCCCAATGGCCGAAAACAGATAGACGTACCGAATGTCGCCACCGGGTTCAATCTCATCGTCGGTATGCGACCGCAGGTGAATATCGGTTAGTTTTTGCAGGCCCAACAGCGAATAGCTCGATGCTTTCTGGCCCTGATACGCCGGGACATGCTTATTCTGAAAGGCCGGGAATGCCTTTTCCATCCGACTGATGTCGTACTGTTTGGGCAGGAGCAAATAGGTACTGAACGAATTGTTGCCCCAGTTGGTACGGAGACCCTCGCGGCCATATACGCGGGGGTCGTTTAGGGTAGCAAACGAAATCAGAAAGTCGGGATGCATGTGCGCCTGCGCAGGCTGGGGTTCATACACGCCCGTTACCGTCAGCTCAAACTGCTGGTTGAGCCGCAGGGTTTTCCCCAGGGGCGATCCGGCGATCCGGTCTTGCTGCCCAAAGTATTTCTCAGCCATTGGCCGCGAGAGCATCACTGAAAACGGATTGACCAACGCCTGGTCAGGACTGCCACTCACTACGGCATATGTAAACAGTTTAAAGATGTTTGCTTCAGCAAAAAACATGTTTTGCTCCGTAAACACATGCTCCCCATAGCGAACCTGACCAGTATTCTGAAGCATTCTGACCACCTGGGTAGCTTCGGGAAAATCGCTTTTAACCAACGGGCCAAAGGGAGGAGCTACTGAGCAAAGCCGCAGCGACACGGTCTGATCCTGCGAGAGGAACGTTCGGGTCATGCGGTAAATCTGGTCGGCCTGTTGGTGGTGCCGGTCGTACCGGAGTTCATCGCGCACGTACAGCGCGATGAGCAGAAAACACGCCAACCCCACGGCCAGACCCACGATGTTGATCAGGCTGAACACGCGGTTGCGCGACAGATTCCGCCAGGCTATTTTAAGATAGTTTCTGAACATGACAGTTGAGGGTTTATTCGGATCGTAATGAGTTGACCGGGTTCATCAGGGCGGCTTTTACACTCTGGAAACTCACCGTTAACAGCGCAATCCCCACCGCCAGCAAACCTGCCCCCACAAACACCCACCACTCGATGTCGATCTTGTAGGCGAAGTCCTGCAACCAGCGGTTCATGGCGTACCAGGCAATGGGCGAGGCAATGACAATAGCGATGAGCACTAATTTCAGAAAGTCCCTGGATAACAGGGTTACAATACTGGCAACTGATGCCCCCAGCACTTTACGAACGCCAATTTCTTTGGTACGCTGTTCAGCCGTGAAGGTAGCCAGACCGAACAGCCCTAAGCAGGCTACGAATATGGTCAGGCCCGCAAAGATGCCGAGGATGCTGCCGATCTTCTGCTCGGCCCGATACGTGGACATAAAGCGTTCATCCAGAAATGAGTAGGCAAAAGGAGCATCGGCCATGAGCTGATTCCATTGCTGTTTCAAACTCACCAATAGCCCCGAAATGTCTTTGGTTTTTACTTTCACAATGACGGTTCCTGAATTATGGCCCAGCACCATGATCAGCGGAGCAATTTGCTCGTGCATCGACTTGAAGTGGAAATCCTTTACGACACCAATGACGCGATACGTAGCTTTTCTCCCTTCGTTGTTGGCGTTGGTGATGGTATGACCCAATCCGTTTTCGCCCCACCCCATCGCCCTGACGGCTGTTTCATTCAAGATTACGCCTGACGAATCCGTACCATATTCCTGAGAGAAATTCCGTCCCGTTGCCAGTTGCATACCCAGCGTCGGGATGTAATTGTAATCAACATCGTAACGGAGTGTCTTGATCAGTTGCGTGGAATTGGTTTCAGGATAGACCGTAAAGTTGTTGTTGTTACTCGGACCAGCGGGCAAATAGCCGGACGTACTAACGTTCACAACGCGAGGATCCTGCATGATCTGATTACGGAATACATCTTCTTTTTTGCCCAGGAGCCAGGTTTCGGGTAACACCAGCACCTGGTCTTTGTCGTATCCTAATTTCTTGTTCTGAATGTAGCTAAGTTGCCGATACACCACAGTAGCACCTACCATCAGCGAGATCGAAATGAAGAACTGGAAAACGACTAAACCACTACGGAGTCCGATGCTGTTTTGGCTCGATGTAAACGTGCCTTTTAGAACGGCAATCGGCTTGAAGGACGACAGAAAAAAAGCCGGATAACTGCCCGCCAAAACACCTACCAGCAAACCAGATAGCAACAAGCCAGGTAATAGCCAGGCATTAGCCATAAAATTCAACGTCAACTCTTTGCCTGCCAATTGGTTGAACAGGGGCAACGCGATGTAAACCAAGCCAATGGCCAGCAGCATGGCAATCGCTGTCAACAATAGCGATTCGATCAAGAACTGATTGGCAAGTGCCATTTTGACGGAGCCCAGCACTTTTCGAATGCCCACTTCTTTGGCTCGCTTGGAAGCACCCGCCGTCGACAGGTTCATGAAGTTGATACAGGCAATCAGTAGCATAAACAAGGCAACGGCGCCAAAAATGTAGACGTATCGAATATCGCTTCCTGCTTCCAGATTCATCGTCATGTTTGAATGCAGGTGAATGTCGGTAAGCGGTTCGAGAAAGAGGCCAATATCGTTGCCTTTTTGACGGAATTGAGCCAGGGTCATGCCCATAGCCTGCTGCAACTGCGGAGCCATGTAACGTTCCACCACCTGAGGCATTTTAGCTTCCAATTGCCGGTAATCGTAGCTTTTGGGCAAGACTAAGTAGGTGTAAAATTCGGAGTTCATCCAGGAATTCGATTTGGCATCCGGGAAACTGGCCATTGACACAAATAGGTCGAAATGGAAGTGCGAATTGGTGGGCACTTTCTCTATAACCCCCGTAATTTGATAAGTCACCTTCCAGTCTTTAACAGAAACTATTTTACCAACGGGGTTGTCGTTCCCAAAATACTTTCGGGCCATTGCCTGGGTAATAACGGCCGTATTGGGTCGAATCAGGGCAGTTTTGGCATCGCCCTGAAGGAGAGGAAGCGTGAATACCTGGAAAAAATTGGAGTCAACATACACAATGGCGTCATCTTTGAAGGTTTTATCGCCAACCGTAATGAGGGGCGCACCACCCTGGCGTAGGCGGGTAGACTCCAGCACCTCTGGATAGTCGGCTTTGAGGGTTTGCGCAACGGGTGGCATCACGTGCGCTTCATTCATTTTCCCCCCTTGTATGAAACCCCGGAAAACGACGCGTACAATACGATCTGCCTTTTCGTTGAAGCGGTCATAGCTGAGTTCATCGAGTACGAATAGCATAATGAGCAGGCAGGTTGCCAGCCCCAGTGCTAACCCGATGATGTTGATGGCGGAATAGGCACGATTGCGAACCAGATTCCGCCAGGCTATTTTAAGATAGTTTCTAAACATAGCTGTTCCGTTTCGGTAATGATGCGTTGCTTCTCGGAGTCGGTTTTGCCTTTAGCTTTTACCGTGCGTTCAAAAATCACGTCCTCGCCATTTTTCTCGTAGCGGTAGCGCAAAAACAGGGTGCCATTTTCGGAGTTATCAACCACCTCTTTGGTGTATAGTGTGGCTCCCCCTGCCAGCAGAGCCTGACTGCCGGGGGTATCCACCGCCAGCGAGTCGCTGGTTCGGATGTTGAGAATCAGCGTACGCCCTTCGCTATTACCGAGGGTACGAACCGACGACTGTTGGGCAATCCCCGCGAACGGAAAGCCCAGCAGGGCCACGAACAGAACAGCTTTCATGAGGGCAGTTGATTTGTTGACGTAGGTATGTCAACTCCCGTGCCACAGACAAAAACGGTCATTCTAAGCCAATAGAGGCTTATATACCCGTTTCAAGTGTCCGAAATCGGACAGTCAGTGTCCGTTTCCGAACAAGCTATTGTCCGGTTTTGTGGGCGGTTAATTGGCTTTCTGACGAACCGTCAGACCAATCAGGTTCAACGCACTGAACAGGGATTCGTCCACAAGTGGTGGCGGGCAATTTTGAGGTAGTTCGTGAGCCTGATTCGCATCAATTATAGTTTTGGGTTCTGAATCAGGTCGAGGGCTTTAACCAGGTCTAAATCGGTGTGGGCGGCAACCGCCTGTGGGGTGTAGCTAACGGGATAGTCGGGCAGCAGCCCATGCCCGTCGACCGGGTTTCGGGAAGCCGAAATCAGGCGCATCCAGGGAAATTGAAGCACGAGTTTCGAGTTGGGCAGGGTCAGTTTATTGTTCGTTCCACCGCCACAGCCCAATTCCGTACCGCCCGTTTCGCGGCCAATGAAAACCGCCTTTCGGCACTGAGCTTTTACCGCGGCCGCAAAGTTCGACCCATTGGAGAACGTACCCCCGTCGATCAATACATATACATTTCCGCGAAACCGGGTAGCCTGAGCAACGGGCTGATAACTGGTTAGCTTGCCCATCTCCGGCGAAAAATTGTCAAAAACGTAGCGGTTGCCAACGGGTTTCCCCGGCTTGAAGGTGGCAAAATAACTCCGGGTAATTGCCGGGTCGAAGTAGGTCGTAAACCGGTTTTTGCCCGGATTGGCTACCTTGCCCAGCACCTTACGGATGAGTACATAGTTAGAATCGGCGAGGTACGACAGGAGCTTGCTGATAATCCGAACATCGCCACCGTGATTACGCCGAATGTCGAGCACCAGGTGTTGGGTCTGTTTCTGGGCAATCTGCCGAAAGGCCCATGCATAGAATTCTTCATCACCGTATTCCAGTCCGTTCACGGTTAACAGTGCCGTTACCGAATCAGGCATAAACCGCAGCGAGAGGTAACTACGCTTGTGGGCTTCCTCCTGCTCGCTAGCCAGTCGGGCAGCTTGCTGAGGGGTTAGTTTAGGCCGGGGTTTCGGCGCAACTACCGGCCCGACTGCGGCAGGCACCGTTACCGTACGAAGGGTGCCGTCCACCTCGCGGAGTTGAAGCGTGTACGGCCCTTTCCAGCCGTATATGACCCCGCAAACGTCCTCAAAAAAATCATACTCGTTCAGAAAAAAGGTGTTCCAGGTTAGGGTATAGCCATCGCCGTTCCAGCTAGCTATGCCCTTCTCAATAAGTTCTGCGCCAGACACGCCATTGATATTGAGCAGTTCGGCTCCCGTATGCAGCATCGAGTCAGTAGCAGGCTTTCTGATTAGCCAGGCCCGGCTCCCCTGCACAAACACATCGAACGGCAAATGCACCGTCCTGGGGCGGTTGGCCGATTGTTGGTACGCCACAGAATGCTCCAGTTGGGTATGACCACAGCGAATCTGGCGGATGGCTGGATACAGGGTGTACATAAATTCTGTTTCGGTCAGGGGCCGGTTAATCGACGCAGCTAACCGGGCAAACACCGCGTCCATCGTGTCTTTGGGCGTGTACCAGTATAGGCTCGGATGGAGTTCTTCCAGCGCAGCCCGCATGAGCAGTACATCGGCACGAAGGGCCGCGACCGAAATTTTGCGTACGGGGGCGGGATTAGCAGCAACGGTTGCTGAGTGGGTCACTAACCAGATGCTGATAAAGAAGGCATACTTACTCATCAATGGGGTTGTTTAATCAAGTTGCGGAGGGCGATTTTAAACTAGTTCCGTAGCATCATTTATCCGTGCCTTGATTGAGCGATCAAGGTACTAACGGCATCGCTAACCAACCTGTTAAAAAAATTAAGCCTTTAACCGTAGAACACAAGCGGTCTTTTGGCCGTAGCCAAACCCGCCGGTTTTAAAGCCATTGTCTCCGCTTTTAAAGCCAAATACGCCTTCTGCATAGGCGCTCCGATAGTCGCTTTGGAGATGTATTAGTTTTGATTCGTCAACGGGAAAGGAACACAGCAAGTCGGCCTCTTCCCCACTGACACAAGTGACAAAATCAATTTAAAACAGCAATCAACTTTTCACATTTTTTATTTTCACAATCATCTTCTTACAAACATGAAAACAGTACATGTAGTAACAATTCTGGCAATCTCTGGTCTATTCGGTTTAAATTCCTGCAGCAAAAAAGGCGACGATGTAATGCCGGCTTCCGCGCAAACTCCACCGCCAACAACGTCTACAACGCCACCGGCGACGACCACAACTACCCCGGCTCAGTCGACCACGCAGACTACATTTGGTTTCTCTACGAAAATCGACGGCAAGGTGTTTAATCCTGACTTAGTCTACTCCTTAGTCGCATCACCCGGCAACGTGGGTTATTACTCGATTTATGGCCTCGACAGCAGGACCAGCGATGTGGTCGCGATTAGTCTGCCCTATTCGGCACTGGTAGGTACCCATTTACTAAGCTACATTAATTTCGGCACCTTCTCCTTAGGCAACGGCACTGATTCATTTTCAACGCGTGTGCAACCTGGCGAAGGCACCGTAACGATCACCAAAATGACTACTACCTATGTCGAAGGCACATTCTCTTTCACGGCCTTCAGCGACAAAGGGGTGAAGCTTATCCTGACCGAAGGCAAGTTCAGTGTACCCTTTAAATAAGCAACGCTAAAGTAGTCCGCACTGCAACGGCCAGCTTTGTCAGAAGCTGGCCGTTTTCCAGTTCGAGTGTATTCTAACTGAATTAGGGACAAGTTTTCATCGTGCAAATTTTTCATCTGGTCTGCCACGCCAGTACAACGTGCCTGAAACGACCACCCTATGTGGTTTGTCGCTATTATAAACCCATAGCTCAATCAATATCACTACGGCCATACCCACGCCTGACTATGTTAATGACCGAATAAGGCTTGTGTTTGACGAGATTCCGCTAGGCGATTTTGAGGTAGTTTCTGAACATGACTTTATTGGTTATCTTTGAAAAAAACTCGTCGTCTTATGGAATTACTAAGCGAAACCGGGGCTGAGGTCGTGGAAATGTCTCCCTACGAAATTTAACGAAACAAGCCAACGCCAACCTTACTACATGGAGCCATTCAGTTCAACATTGGATTTGAAATCAAAAGTAATTATCCCAATCAGTTCCGTATTGCCAGTGAGGTTACGTTAGCTACCAAGCCCGATGGCAGTACGCCCGACGTGGTTTTATATTCGGCTGGCGCGTTAGATTATAAAAATGACCCATCGCGCCGGGACGATGCCCCTCTGCTATCCGTAGAAATACAATTAGCCTCACAAAGTACCAAAGACATGGTATGCAAGCTGGAACCCTATTTTCACTTCGGGGTTAAATCCTGCTGGATTGTTGTCCCTGATTTCCGGGGAGTTTTCGTTTATCACGATCCATTCCATTATCAGTTTTTCCACGACGATGACCGGCTACAGGACACGACGCTCGGCCTTGAACTGGAGCTAAAGCAGATTTTTGAATAACCTCAAACGTCTTCACTCGCTCCGCAAACTCTTCACCGGATTCATCAGGGCAGCTTTCACACTCTGAAAACTTACCGTCAGTAGCGTAATTGCCAACGCACCCGCGCCCGATACGACGAAAATCCACCACGAAATCTCGGTGCGGTATTCGTATTTCTGGAGCCAGTTCGAGAGGAAATAATAGGCCAGCGGTGTAGCAATGCCGAAGGCAATTAGCACCAACACCACGAAATCTTTGGAGAGTAATCCCCACAAATTTAATACACTGGCTCCCAATACTTTCCGAACGCCGATTTCCTTAATTCGTTGTTCGGCCATGAATGACGATAAGCCGAAAAGTCCCAGACAGGAGATGAATATAGCAAGTATGGCGAAGATGCTTGCCAACTTACCGATACGTTCTTCTGATGCAAATTTTTTCGTGTATTCCTGATCGGCAAAGCGATACTCGAAGGGAGCAGCCGGATTGAGTCTTTTGAAAACGGCTTCCAGTTTGGTCAACGCATCCCGAACGCTCACCGCAGGATTCAGCCGGATATGAATAATATGGAAGTCCCGTTCTTTCGTATCAATCATGAAAACCGTGGGCGTAACCGACTCGAACGGGGAGGTCATGACCATGTCTTTCAGAACCCCAATCACTTTCCAGTTTTTGCCGTGCCATTTGATAATCTCGCCAACGGGATTTTTTAAGCCAGTCTGTTTAACGGCGGCTTCGTTCAGGAGAAATGTCAGCGAATCGCTCGTAAACTGCCTGGAAAATTCGCGACCTTCTTTGATTTTCCACCCAACTACGTTCCCAAAATCGGGCGTGACGGAGATGGTGCCGAATGAGGCTGCCCGGCTTGGGTCTTTACCCCGCCAGTCCAGATTATTGGCCGACGACCAGATATTCGTGATTGGACTCGACGATTCGCCCATGTCGGCGATAACGCCCGTTTCTAATAGCTCATTCCGAACGGCATCGAAGTTTCCCTGTATTTCGGGTGTATTCATCGTGATATTAATCAACCCCTCCCGACTGTAGCCAAGTGGGCGATTTTTCGCGAATTGAATCTGCCGGAAAACAAGGGTTGTCCCGATAATCAGCGTCACGGAAACCGTGAACTGAATGACGACCAGAACTTTGCGTGGAATAGATGCAAAACGTCCGATGGTGAAAGTTCCTTTAAGAACTTTAATCGGCTGAAATGAAGACAGATACAATGCTGGGTAACTCCCAGCCACCACGCCTGTAAAAAGGCTAAACCCAATGCTAAAGAGCCAGAATCGTGCATCTGACCATAACATCACCATTTGTTTGTCGGCAACGTCGTTAAAAAAAGGGAGCATCAGCCACGCCAACCCTATTGACAGTACGAAGGCTAACACCACGACCAGAAATGATTCACTGAAAAACTGACTAATAAGCTGTCCTCTTAATGAGCCAACGGCTTTCCGAATACCCACTTCTTTGGCCCGTTTTTGAGAGCGGGCGGTACTCAGGTTCATGAAGTTGATACAGGCCAGCAGTAATACAAACAGACCGATGATGCCAAACAGCCAGACAAATTGAATACGTCCACCGGCATTGACTCCATTCTCCCAGGTTGAATACAAATGCCATTGATTCATAGGATACAGGAAGAGAGCCGACTTTGCCCTATCCTCGTCCTCAGCGTGCTTCCGAAACAGGTCTTTTATTTTTACTGAAACATCGTCAAAGCGGCTGTTTGGATTGAGTTGAATAAAAATTCCGAATGAGCTACTACGCCAGTTATTTTTTTCCTCTTTATTTTTGAATAGTAAGTCTATTGGGGTAATGAACGTAAAATCAGCAAAAGCCGAATTGCGAGGCAGATCTTCATAAACGCCCGTTATCTGCACCGTATATTCATTACCAATTTTAATGGCTTTTTGAAGCGGATTAGCATTGCCAAAAAGTGCTTTAGCAACCGATTCAGACAGTAGGGTAGCATTAGGTTCTTTCAAGCCGGAACGTGACCCCTTAATCATTTTTAGGGTCAGTAATTCCGGAAATTCCGCTTCAACGTAGCTCCCCGTCTTCGTGATTTTTTTGTCCTGATACGAAATGATCTGCTCAAAACCTGCCGTGGCGGCCATCACGTATTTGAAGTCATTGGGGTATTTGCTTCGAAGTTCTTGGCTTAACGGCATGGGCAATGAGCCACCGGTTTGAATACCATCTTCCAGTGTCTCATTTTCCATTACCTGCGCTATCCTGTCGTGGTTTTGATGGTAATCATTGAATGCCAGTTCATCATAAACCCACAGCCCAATAAGCATGGCAACGGCCATACCAATGGCCAGTCCACCGATATTGATAGCTGAATAAATCTTGTTGCGAACCAGATTCCGCCAAGCGATTTTGAGATAGTTTTTAAACATGCTGGTTGAGGGGTTTATTCACTTCTCAATGAGTTGACCGGATTCATCAGGGCGGCTTTCACACTCTGGAAACTCACCGTCAACAGGGCGATGCTCACCGCCAGCAAACCCGCCAGCGCAAACACCCACCACTCCATGTCGATGCGATAGGCGAAGCCCTGCAACCAGGTATTCATAGCCCACCACGCCAGTGGCGAAGCCAGCACAATGGCAATCATGACCAATTTCAGAAAGTCTTTTGATAACAGGGCTACAATACTGGCAACGCTGGCACCCAGCACTTTACGAACCCCGATTTCTTTGGTGCGCTGCTCAGCCGTAAAGGTGGCCAAGCCGAACAGGCCGAGGCAGGAAATCAGGATAGCCAGTATGCCAAAGTAGTTGATAAGCATGCCCACTTGCTGCTCAGCATGGTACAATTGCTGGTAGGCATCGTCGAGAAAACGGTACTCAAAGGGGTAGCCTGGGTTAAACTGATCCGTCAGCCGTTTCAGGTCAGCGATGGCGGGCGCGGTTTGACCGGCGCGGGCTTTCACGAGTAGGTAGCGCGTGTTGGCGGGCTTGAACATCACCACCAACGGACCAATGGCCTGATGCAGAGAGTTTAGGTGGAAGTCTTTCATCAGACCCACAACCTGCCCCGTTCCGTTCGAGAACGTGATCTGCTTTCCCACTGGCGACTGCATGCCCATGAGCCGGGCAGCAGCTTCGTTAATGAGGTAGCTGGATGAATCGGCGCGGCCGTTGGGGCGAAAATCCCTACCAGCCAATAGCTTGATGTTGAGGGTGCTAATAAAATCGTCGCCCACCGACATACTCGACACGCTCACCAGTTTGTTGGGGTCGCGGCCGGGCCAGTTCAGGTCGGTGGTGCTGTTCTGAATGTCCATGGGCAGGTGTCCGGTGATAGTGGCCGCGCTGACCGAGGGCGACCGCAACACCTCTTGCCGGAATGTCGCGATGGTTCGGGCCTGAGTCAAATTGCCTTCGAGCGGCACGTACAGTACATTCTCGCGGTCAAGGCCGAGGTTTTTAGTTCGCATGTACGCCATTTGTCGCCCGATGGCCAGCATCCCGACAATCAGAAACATGGACAACCCAAACTGAATCACCACAAGTACCCGCCGAAACGTGGCCGGACTCAACCGGTGGGTAGCCCCCCGGAACATCCGCACGGGTGGCATTCCCGACAAAAACAGGGCCGGGTAACTGCCCGACAATAGCCCCGTAATCAACACCAGACTGCCCACCAGCTCCCAAAACGAGGCATTGGTGAGGTCGAGCATAAGTTGCTTCTCAAACAGGGTGTTGACTGTGGGTAAAATGGCCTGCACCAGCCCCAAAGCCAGCACCACCGCCAACAAACTCGTGAGCAGCGACTCGATCATAAACAGCCCCACCAGCGACGACCGCAATGCACCGACCACCTTCCGCACGCCCACCTCTTTGGTACGAATAGCCGAGCGGGCCGTGGTCATGTTGATGAAATTGATGCAGGCAATGAGCAGGATAAACAGAGCCACGACCGAGAAAATCCGAACGTACTCGATTCGCCCCCCCGACACCTGCCCGTTTTTGTAGTCGGCGTGGAGGTGCAGGTCGGTGATGGGCTGAAGAATGGGGGTTTCTTTATTGTCGAATTTGGCGTAGCGCGGAAAAATACCCTTCATACTAGCCTCCACAGCCGCCACCCGGTGGGCTTCGTCGGTGGGGCCGGGTTTGAGTCGGACGTAGGTCATAAACGAATTCATGCCCCATTCGGTTATCCAGGGCTCCTCGTAGTTTTTGAGGTTGAGGAGCCAATCGAACTGAATGGTCGAGGTGATGGGCAGGTTTTCCAGCACCGCCCCCACAGTATAAAGTTTGGCATTATCGACTTGCAGTTGCCGACCTACGGCGGGTTGGTTGGGGAAGTACTTTTCGGCCAGTCGGCGGCTGATAATGATCTTGTCGGGCTGTGACAAAGCCGCTTTGGGACTCCCCGACAACGCGGGCAGGTCGAACACATCAAAGAAGCTCGCCGTGGCGTAATGCCCCTGTTCTTTAGTGGCCGTTTCGGCCGGCTTGCTGCCCACAGCCTTCAGCAATGCCTCCCAACCGTAGTTGGTTTTAGTAACGGCCATAATGCCCGGCACATCGCTGGCAATGGTCCTTTCCAGCGGTCCCGGCGTAGTGTAAGCCGTTTGGGTTTCGCCCCCTCTAAAGCTAAAGTTCACCCGAACGAAATAGATATTGTCGGCATCAGGAAGAAACAGGTTGTAACTGAGTTCGTCGCGCACCCACAGTCCGATGAGCAACGCGCAGGCCATGCCCAACGCCAGCCCGACGATATTGATAGCTGAATAAATCTTATTGCGAACCAGGTTCCGCCAAGCGATTTTGAGGTAGTTCCGAAACATGATGATTTATTGTTTATTCAGATTGTAATGAGTCGACCGGATTCATCAGGGCGGCTTTCACACTCTGGAAACTCACCGTCAGCAGCGCGATGAACAGAGCTGCCAGCGTGGTTAGCACGAACACTGACCAGCCGATATGGGTCTGGTAGGCAAAGTTCTGGAGCCACCTGTTCATGGCGTACCAAGCCAAAGGACTGGCAATGACTACCGCAATGGTCACCAACTTCAAGAAGTCTTTCGACAACAGCACCACCACACTGCTCACCGTGGCCCCCAACACTTTACGAATACCGATTTCTTTTATCCGCTGTTCCACGTTGAAGGAAGCCAGCCCAAACAGGCCAAGGCAGGAAATCAGAATGGCAATGAAGGTGAAGTAACCCACAATGGTCGAAAGCCGATCTTCGGCCACGTAGTTTTTCTGAAATTCCTCATCCAGAAAACTGTACTCAAATGGCTCATTAGGGTTAAGTTTTCGCCAGGTTTCTTCAACCGTTTGCAATACTGGTTTTAGCTGGCCCGGCTGGAGGTGCGCCACCATGTAGTTGTAGTCGCTGCGTTTGTTCAGCGTGAACGCGTAAGGCGTAATGGGCAGGTGCAAGTCCTCGAAATGGAAATCCCGGACAACTCCAACCACCGTAAATTCGGCCCGTTCCCCACCCCGTTCGGTATAGGCTTTTTTACCGATGGCAGCCTGCGCCGATTTATAACCTAATGCGCTGACAGCCTGTTCATTGATGATAATGCTCTGATTCGTGTCGGCAGCAAACTGAGCCGAAAACAGGCGTCCTGCCACGGGTTTGATGGCTAAGGTGGTGAGGTAGTCCACATCGACCCGGTTGGTACGGGTGCGTTTGGCATCGCTGTTCGTTTTTCCTTCACCGTAGTAATTGCCATCTTCAGGGTTGAAAATACCCGGATAATACGCCGATGCGCCCACCGACTGGATCTGGGTATTGCCCAACAGGGCGTTTTTGAGGGCTGCATAACTGGCTTTCGAGGCCGCACCCCGCAACGGAATCACGAGTTGCTGGTCTTTGGCAAAACCCAGGTTAGCGGAGCGCAGGAAATTCATTTGTTGGCTGATGACGATGGAGGCAATAATGAGTACCATCGAGAGCGTAAACTGAAACACCACCAGGCTCCGACGCAACGAAGCAGCCCCCAGCGAATTGGCCAGTTTTCCTTTCAGAACCCGAATGGGCTGAAACGACGACAGGTAAAAGGCGGGGTAGCTTCCCGCTAGCAAGCCTGCTACGATGCTCAACAGAAAAAAACTGCCCAGCATAGTCAGGTTCTGCGCCAGCGAAAAGCGCAGGTCTTTGCCTGAAACCTGCTCAAATAGGGGCAGTAATAGCAATACGAACCCAACGGCCAGTAGAAAGGAAAACCCGCTAAACAGCAGTGATTCGCCCAGAAACTGCCGAACAAGGGCCAGTTTCCCCGCCCCCAGCACCTTCCGAATCCCCACCTCACCCGATCGTTTCGACGACCGCGCCGTTGAGAGATTCATGAAGTTGATGCAGGCAATGAGCAGCACAAAAATCGCAATGGACAACAGGATATAGATGTATGTCAAGCTACCGTTAGGGGTCACGTTATGCGTCAGGTCGGTGTGCAGGTGAATGTCTTTCACCGCCGTCAGGAACTGCCGTTTGTCGAAGGCTGCCGCCCGTAGATCTTTCCGCATGTATTTCTCGATGAAAGCGGGCAGTTTAGCTTCCAGTTTCCGGGCATCCGTACCGGGCTTTAGCTTCAGGTAGCTGAAAAATAGATTATTGCCTGCCATCCCTGTCTGACTTTTCACATATTGCGACATCGCCCCCCCGGCAAATGATATGAAGAACCGCCCGTCGATGTGGGAGGGGACATTACCGGGCCGAAACACCCCCGTCACGGTATAGTTGCCGTCGCCGTTGGTGTTGCTCTCTATATGAACGATCTTATTCAGGGCCGGTTGTTTGCCAAAGAGCTTACGGGCAATTTCTTCAGAGAGAACCAGCGAGTTTGGATTTTTGAGGGCCTGTTCGCCGTTGCCTTCAATGAAATTATAGGTAAAAAACGAGAAGAATGTCGGGTCGGCGAGGTAGCCATTGGTTTCGTAGAACACCGTGCTTTTGTGGGGGGCGGCATCATAGCGCAGCAAGGTTTTATCGTCCACAAACAGGCCCACAAGCCGGGTGGTGCTGCTGATTTCAGGGTATTCCAGTTGCAGCGCGTCGGCGATGGGGTAAGGGGTAGCCGCTGTTTTGGTTTCGCCATCGGGCCGCACAAACACCGTGCCAACCTGGTACAGTTGGGCTACGTTTTGATGCTGGGTATCATAGCTGAGTTCGTCGTACACGTAGAGGCAAATCAGCATACAGCACGACAAGCCAGCCGCCAGCCCAACGATATTGATGAATGAGAAAACCTTGTTCTTGACAAGATTCCGCAGCGTGATTTTGAGGTAGTTTCTGAACATGACAGTTGAGGGGTTTATTCGCTTCTCAATGATTTAACCGGATTCATCAGGGCGGCTTTCACACTCTGAAAACTCACCGTCAGCAGCGCAATGCCCACCGCCAGCAAACCCGCCAGCGCGAACACCCACCACTCCATGTCGATTTTGTAAGCAAAGTCCTGTAGCCACCGATTCATCACATACCACGCAATAGGGCTGGCAATGAAAATGGCGATAACAACCAGTTTCAGGAAGTCTTTGGATAGCAGCGTGACAATGCTGGCAACACTTGCACCGAGGACTTTGCGAACGCCGATTTCTTTGGTGCGCTGAAACGCCGTAAGGGTAGCTAAACCAAACAAACCTAAGCAGGAGATCAGAATAGCGATAACGGTAGCCAGATTAACGACGCGGGCAGTGGTACGCTCAGTCGTGTAAAATTGCGCAATCATATCGTCATAAAACTTGTAATCAAAGGTGGCATTGGGGTAGGTTTGCTTCCATAGTTTCTCCATTTTCTGAATACCTACCTGCCAATCGGCGGGGTTACGGGAAGCCATTCTGATGTTGAAATTCCCTAAACTGTTCTTGTCAGTCATTAACGCCAACGGCTCTATTTTTTGGGCAAACGAGGCTGTGTGAAAATCGCTGACTA
>JBBQUC010000027.1:0-17389 GCA_038212815.1 Cytophagales bacterium | reverse complement strand
ATCGGTCTCATCAAACTTCCAGTTTTTGGTTGGGTCCTCAATCCGCTCGATGAGCCGCTTGGCCTGTTCATCTTTCGATACATTCAGGAAAAATTTCACCACCGGAAACCCATTGCGATAAAGGTACTTTTCTATATCCCGAATAGTTTCGTATCGATGTTTAAATACTTTATCGGCATCCTTCGCATAGGCTTCGGGCAACCGCTGACTTCCCGTCAGAATCTCTGGATGCACCTTTACCACCAGTACTTCTTCGTAATAGGAACGATTAAACACACTGACGGTGCCGCGTGCGGGCAGTTCTCGCCAACTCCGCCACAGCCAATCGTGGTCTAGCTCCTGCTCGTTAGGGCGTTTAAACGAATACACATGCAGCCCCAGCGGATTTGTCCCCCTGAATACGTGCTGAATGGTGCCATCTTTCCCGGCGGCATCCATTGCCTGAAAAATCAACACCATACCATAGCGGTTATGGGCATATAGTCGGGATTGCCAGGTATCTATCTCTGCCGCGTTCTGGCGCAGCATCGCTTCGTAGTGCGCATCGTCCTGATAGAGGTCATCAATCTTCGTATCGGATTTTTTACTCTTAAATGGCACGGAGCCATCATATCGGTAGTGTTCTTGAGTCATGGGGATAAAACTTAACCGATTGGTTGAATGTTGCAATAATAGACAAAACCCACCCAATGGTGGATAAAAGCTACTACGATAATGAACCAACAATTGGATACTCCCCAAAAAGCGACCTTTGGCACGGGCTGCTTCTGGTGTACTGAAGCCCTGTTTGAATCGCTCGATGGGGTTTACGATGCCGTGTCGGGCTATGAAGGTGGTTACACGATTAACCCCACCTACAGAGAGGTTTGCAACGGCACTACAGGCCATGCCGAGTGTGTCGAGATCACCTACAACCCGCAAAAAATAAGCTATCTGGACATGCTACAGGCATTTTTCCGGAGCCACGACCCCACCACCCTCAACCGGCAGGGAGCCGATGTGGGTACGCAATACCGCTCTGTCATTTTTTACCATACCGACGAGCAGCGGCAATTAGCTGAGCAGGTCAAGCAGGAGTTAGACGCGTCCGGTGCCTATGACCGCCCCATTGTAACCGAAATTACCCTGGCCAGCACTTTCTACGAAGCAGAAGCCTACCACCAGAGTTATTTTGCCAAAAACCCTGAGCAGGGCTATTGTGCCTTTGTGATTGCCCCCAAACTCGACAAGTTCAGAAAGGTATTTCAGGCTAAACTGAAGGCGTAATTCAGGCTGGAGACTACAGTAGCCTTTCACCGCTTACTCAATAGTACCGCTGGGTAACAGTAAAATAAATTAATGTAAAATAAGAGAGGTAAGCTATTGCATTGCAATGTTTTATTACTTCCTTTACCTGCATAAGTAGTAACATCATCGGTCAACTAGTACTGACCGATAAATAAATGACATTTTGTTATATTTGGCAGGATGCGATGAAAAATGCTACTTTGCCGCAAGTTTCACTATTAAATGATACGTTAACTAACGTAAATTCACATGAAAAAAACATTGTTTTCATTCTTCACGGTTGCCTGCATACTCCTGGCAGGGCAATCATTTGCGCAAATGCAAATTGGTAAAGGCACCAAATTCGTTAACGTGGGTATTGGCGTTGGTGGATATAGCTACTTTTCAGGTAGTGGTCTGGGCCTAAATGCTGCCCTTGATGTAGGGGTAGTCGATAACATTACTGTAGGTGGCGTTGCCGGTTACCGGAGTTACGGCGATGGGGTTAGTTCGTTCGACATTGGTGTTCGTGGCTCGTACCACTTCAATGAACTGGCCAATATCTCGAATGATAAAGTTGACCTTTATGCTGGCTTGGGTTTGTCGTATTACAGCCTCAATTATGGTAATACCTACCTCCGTTCAGTTGGTATCTCCGATAGCTATGGCACAACTTATATTCCATTCCACGCGGGTGCCCGTTATTTCTTTTCCAATAAAATTGGTGGCTTTGCTGAATTAGGCTCTGCTTTGGCAACGCTTAAAATAGGTCTTACCTTTAAGCTATAAACTTTTTTTTAAACAGCCATTTGTAGCCTATTGGCTGAGTGCGTCTGTATAACAAAGAAGCCCGGCTGAAAAGCGGGGCTTCTTTGTTATACAGACGCGAGATGTTATTTACTAGCTATCTCCTTCAAATTCGTTATGCCCATGTTCCAGAGCATGAAGGCATAGATGTCGGCGGTGGCTTCGATGTTCTTTTGGGTGTTACTGGCTCCATGCCCAGAGTTTACATCGACGCGGATCAGTATGGGGTTTGGCCCCTTATACACCTCCTGCAACGTGGCTGCGTACTTAAATGAGTGAGCAGGCACAACGCGGTCGTCGTGATCGGCGGTGGTGATGAGGGTGGCGGGGTAATTCAGGCCGGGCCGGATATTATGGATGGGCGAATAAGGATAAAGGTACTTGAAGTCATCGGTATTATCGCTACTGCCATAATCGGCAATCCAGTTCCAGCCAATGGTAAACTTATGGAACCGCAGCATGTCCATAACCCCCACCTGCGGAATGGCCACCTGGGATAAATCGGGGCGCTGGTTCATCACCGCGCCTACTAGCAAGCCTCCATTAGAACCACCCCGAATGGCTAGTTTAGCCGATGAGGTGTATTTTTGGGCAGTGAGGTACTCGGCAGCGGCAATAAAATCATCGAATACGTTCTGCTTTTGGGCTTTCATTCCCTGCTCATGCCATTTTTCGCCGTATTCGCTACCGCCCCGCAAATTGGCCTGGGCATACACTCCGCCCTGCTCCAGAAACGGAATTAGAAAGGCACTAAAGGCGGGGGGAAGGCTAATGTTAAACCCACCATATCCATACAGCAGGGTGGGGTTCTGCCCATCTAGCTGCAACCCTTTGCGGTAAGTAATAAACATGGGTATTTTAGTGCCGTCTTTGCTGGGGTAGAACACCTGCTTTGTCTCGTAATCGCTGGGTTTAAAATCAACCTCCGGCTGCCGAAATACACTGCTCTTTTTGGTAGCAATATCATAGCGATAAATTGTAGGCGGAAACGTAAACGACGTGAAGGTGTAGAACACAAACTTGTCGTCTTTTTCGCCCCCAAATCCGCTGGCGGTACCAATCCCTGGCAGGGCAATGTCGTTCTCCAACTTACCGGCAAAGTCATACACCTGCACCCGCGAGGTTACATCTTTGGCATATTCAACAAAGAGTTTTCCCCCGGCAGTGCTCGCCCTGGTGAGTGGCTCTGGTTTTTCGGCGAGAATTACCGTCCATTTCTGGCTGGCAGGTGCGTACCGAATCACCTTGCTGTTGGGTGCATCGGCATTTGTCTCAATCAGAAAATCAGCACCATCGTTGTCTAACACACTGTACCTGAATTTGCCAGCCTCGGCAATAATGGGGGTAAACTCCTGGTTGGGTTTGGTGGCATCCTTAAAAAACAAGGCGTTACCATCGTGTCCTTTCCCCTGGTCGCTCACGTACAGAAACGCAAACCGCTCGTCGTCGGAGGTATCGACGGTATGAAACCGTTGCGGATTTTTAGGGTCGTCAAACACCAGTTTATCCTGGCTTTGGGGCGTGTTGAGGGCGTGGTAATAAACCTGGTGGTTTTCGTTTTTAGCAGCCAGGGCCGAGCCTTCAGGTTTGGGGTAGCGGCTGTAATAAAAGCCGTTTCCCTGCCAGGCCGCGCCCGATACTTTCACCCACTCCAGCTTTTCGGGCAGGTATTGTTTGGTATTCAGGTTCATAATTTGGTACTCCTGCCAGTCGGACCCCCCTTTTGAGGTGCCCACTACGGCATAGCCCCCATCTTTCGATAGCTTGAATATGCCCAGCCGGGTGGTGCCATCGGCAGAGAGTTTGTTGGGGTCAATCACCACTTCGGGCGTACCGGTTAGCCCTTTTTGACGGTAGAGTATGGACTGGTTTTGCAGGCCATCGTTTTTGGAGAAATAAAACCAGTCAAGCTTGCGCGATGGGGCCGAGTATTTGGGGTAATTATAGACCTGCTCCAACCGGTTCTGGAGTTGCTGCCGGTACGGAATCTGGCTGAGGTAATCGAAGGTGACCTTGTTTTCGGCTTTTACCCACTCCGCCGTTTCCGCCGAGCGGTCGTCTTCGAGCCATCGGTAGGGGTCCGCTACGGGAGTACCATGATAGGTATCTGTCTGGTCAGTTTTACGGGTAGTGGGGTAAGCTAGTTGGTGGGGTTGGCCTAGTACAGCCGTTGACGAAAGCATAAGTAGAAGCCCAATGAAGTGAGAGACACGCATAGACGAAAAGAGAATAAGATGAACAATACAGGTAAAGTTCGGGGGCGTATTTCCCGAAAGCAAACCGTTAGCTATAAAGTGGGCGGTTATTCTGAAAATTTAGGTAAGCAGCCCAATAACTATCCTTTTTTTTCTTCAACTTTAGCCCTCGCGTTCAGCCTCTTACAAAACCTTGCCCATTTAAATGATGCTACCCGTACCCAGTCGGGGTGTACAGTTACTGTATCTAACCCTGTTGTTCTGGCGTTTCTTGTCCCCTTCTGTGGCTATAGCCCAACCCTTTCGGGTCGATCACATCGGCGTGAATGATGGGCTGACGCAGGGGTCGGTATATTATATTCTTAAAGACAGTCAGGGGTTTCTGTGGTGCGGCACTCAGGACGGCCTGAATCGATACGATGGACACCAGTTTCGGCACTACTATTCCAGTCAGGCAAGCCAGGCAGGGAGCAGAGGTATTCACGGAGTCAATATTTTTGGAATTATTGAAGACCCTACCGGCACCCTATGGGTCGGTACAGAAGAGGGCCTGAACCGCTATGACCGCCAGCACGATTCATTTACGTACGTGCCCACGCTCGATGTAAATGGCCACCCACGCACTAACCGAACCCTACCATTTTATGCCGACAAGCAAAATCTGCTCTACCTCAGCGACGAGGAAGGGCTGGTAGCATTCGATTATCATACGCAGGCCAGACGCGTATTGAACTCCTGTTTGCATCCTGCTCAGGAATATGACCGGCAAAGCTCGACCATCTACACGGCCGCTGGCGATGTGTGGGTTCACGCGCCCAAAGGACTGGTACGTTATAATTTGATCACAAAAAAGACCTACTCGTACTTCAGCGACCGGCCCGATAACTGTGTCGGAAAAGGCGAAGCCGTTTTCTCCTTTTATGTCGATGCTACTAACACCGCCTGGATTGGTACGGCAGCCGGGTTAGTACGGCTTGACCTCCCCACCAATACCGGTCAAACCTACACCCAATTGGCCGACCATGCCATTGGGCCTGTCTATAGCATTGCCGAAGACCGCCGGGGGCGGCTATGGGTAGGAACGCAATACAGTGGGCTGGCTTATTTCGATAAACGAACCCGATACTTTGGCTCCGTAAATTATTACACCAACAGTCCACAGGCTCTTTCCGATTTTGAAATCAGTAAAGTCTATGTCGATAATCAGGACATTGTTTGGGCCAATGTTGATCCTAACGGATTGGCTAAAGTGGTGCAGAACGCCTTTTTGTTTGGGGGCATTATCAAAAAGAACCATCCACCCGATCAACATACAGATGGTCAGTTAAGCAATTACACCATCCGGGGCTTTCTGGAGGTGGCTTCTGCCGCTTCGGCAGGCAAGCCCGCCAAGCAACATCTCTGGATTGCCACAAAAGCCGGGATCGACGTGCTTGACCCCAGTACTAATCGGGTAGTTCAGCGGTATCTGACCAAAGATGTCCTCAGTGACCTACCCATGAGCAATGGAGCCAGGTGCCTGTATCGCGATACCCTGGGCCGTATTTGGGTAGGGTCTGTAGGCGGGGTGTATTTATTCCATCCTCCCAACGGATCCTTTGAGAAAATACCTTTTCCGGCTAGTGAAGCTAGTCTGGTAGCTGTCAATTACGTGCGTAATCTGGCTTGTCTCGACAGTCAGACGGTAGTAGGAGCTACTGAAGAGGGCATTTTTATGCTGGATGTGGCTAAAAAAAGCTGGACAGTCCGGCCTGAACTCCGGGGTAAGAACATTTTCTGTTTTCTGTATAATGCCCCAGACCACCAGCTTTGGGTAGGTACATATCTAAACGGTTTCTTCTGCTACCAGTTACCCACCAGCAATCTAAATCAACCCTGGCAACTTATTCAGAAAGGGATGGTGGGCTATACCGTGCTACACATGCGGCAGGATTCGGCCCGCCAAACCATCTGGCTGGCTTCTGACCGGGGGCTGGGGGCATTGGTCTATCAGGCGGGGCTGAACCGGCGGTTACCTATCCGGCTCTATACCACGAAGAATGGCCTGGCGAATCAATTTGTGTATGGCACCCTGGCCGATGCGCAAAATACACTCTGGATGAGTACTAACCGGGGAATCAGTCGGTTCGACCCCGCTAGTGGGCAGATTAAGAACTTCGACATGACAGATGGGCTTCAGGGGTTTGAGTTTAACGGGAACGCCTTCTCTGTTACTTCCGACGGCACTTTCTGGTTTGGGGGTGTAAATGGCCTTAACTACTTCCGGCCCGAACATTACCGGAGTAGTTTGTTTAATCCTAAGGTTCATCTCCATACGGTAAGCAATGCTGAATCGCCCTCGCGGTTGCCCGACTATGTTGGCGTAAAGAATTCATTAACGCTACCCTATAACGAAAATACCTTTGCGGTAGAGTTTGCCGCTATAGACTACCTGAGCAATGGCCATAATCTATATCAGTATCGGCTTAAAGGCAATGACGATACCTGGGTAATGGCTGGGGAGCGCAATTATGTACGCTATGCTAATTTACCACCGGGCGATTATCGGTTTGAGGTGCGGGCAGCCAACAAAGATGGGTACTGGAGCCAATACGTTACGGAATTAGCGATTCAGATTCAGGCTCCTTTCTGGCTGAAAATGCCTTTCTGGATTGCGGCAGGGCTAGCCCTCAGTTTGCTGGCTTTATACTGGGTGCGTCGGCGTGAGATACAGATTCGGCGGCAGCAGGCTTGGCGGCTCCGGCTCTCGTTCGATATTCAGGAACAGGTTAAAAAAGATATTGCCCGCGATTTGCACGACGAGATTGGTACCCGCCTGGCTACTCTGAAACTCTATACGGCCCGCCTTGCTCATTACGCTGGCGACCTGCCCGAACCACGCTCGCTAAAAGAGGCCATGTTCAGTATTGTGAATGAAACCATTAGCGATGTGAGGAATTTGCTTCGCAAGCTCAATCCCAAAACCCTCGAACAGTATGGGTATCTGGCGGCTGTTGAGGAGTTATTAGACCGGGTCAATGCCTCTAGCAGCCTGCGGGCCAATTTAATCCTGGATAACCCACCCCCGGCCGCCGACTCGCCCGACCGCTTACCAGCCGATACTGAACTGATGCTTTACCGCATTACCCAGGAGTTGGTTAGCAACACCCTTAAGCACGCTAATGCAACCCGACTCGAACTGGCCGTTCGGCAGGATGCTAACCGCTTATACCTTACCTATCACGACAATGGGCGGGGGTTCGACCCGGTCCGGCAGCTACAGGCCAATGTGGGGTTAGGGATTGGCAATATCGAATCGAGAGTAGCCATGCTCAGTGGCTCCATTGCCTGGAATGTGGCTCCCCCCGGCATACTGGTCAATATCGACATTCCACTCAGGCCGGGTAATGACCACAACATCTGGATAGTCCCTAAAATTACGCGCCCTGCATGGATTGACCCCATTCCGCGCGGGCCGTTGTAGTTGTGGCCGTACTTCGCTAATTTTGGCCCCTGATTCAGCGAATCAACCGCTGAGTATCCGATACGCAGTCAACATGAGAGAAATACAGTTCCGCGAAGCCCTACGCGAGGCCCTGTCGGAAGAGATGCGCCGAGACCAGAAGGTGTTTCTGATGGGCGAAGAAGTAGCCGAATATAACGGTGCCTATAAAGTAAGCCAAGGGTTGCTCGATGAGTTTGGCCCCGAACGCGTTTGGGATACCCCCATTGCCGAACTGGGGTTTGCCGGTATTGGTGTGGGAGCCGCTATGAACGGCCTGCGACCCGTTATCGAGTTTATGACCTTCAACTTCTCGTTGGTAGCCATCGACCAGATCATCAATGGGGCCGCTAAAATCATGTCGATGTCGGGCGGGCAATACTCGGCACCCATTGTGTTTCGGGGACCAACGGGTAATGCCGGGATGCTGTCGAGTCAGCACTCGCAGAACTTCGAGAACTGGTTTGCCAATACATCGGGGCTTAAAGTGGTAGTGCCCTCAAACCCCTACGATGCCAAAGGGCTGCTAAAAACAGCCATCCGCGACAATGACCCCGTTATTTTCATGGAGTCAGAGTTAATGTATGGCGACAAAGGCGAGGTGCCGGAAGAAGAATACCTGATCCCGATTGGCTCAGCTAAAATAGTGCGCGAAGGCACCAACGTGACCCTGGTTTCTTTTGGCAAAATGATGAAAGTGGCCCTACAAGCCGCCGACGAATTAGCCAAAAACGGCGTATCCGCCGAGGTAATCGACTTACGGTCGGTGCGGCCCATCGACTACGCCACAGTGCTGAATTCGGTCAAGAAAACGAACCGCTGCGTTATTGTCGAAGAAGCCTGGCCGCTGGCCGCTATCTCGTCGGAGTTAACCTATAATATTCAGCGCAACGCCTTTGATTATCTGGATTCGCCCGTGGTTCGGGTCAACAACATGGACTTACCGCTGCCTTATGCCCCTACGCTAATTGACGTAATTTTACCCAATGTGAAGCGTACGTTGCAAGCTGTAGATTCCGTCTTATACCAAAAGTGACCAAATCCGTTACTTCTTTGCATTAATAGTATACAGAAGCTCATCCCTTTAAATAAAATCTTGCCGGAAGGAAACTTCCGGCTTTTTTTTGGCCAAAAATTTGCTCTGGTACAAATAGATAACTTTCTGTTTGTATGAAAAAAGCCTATAGTACGGCTGCGAACTTTGATAAAGCAGATACAGCAAGATTGGATGGTAGGTGGTCGTTTCGGTTTCAGGTTGCAAAACTGTTCTATAGTTTTGCAGAATATTTTCAGAAACTGCCTTAAATTAGCTAAAATGCGTAGTCAGTCACAAACAATTTACGAGGTCAGTACTCAACACATCGGCTCGCTAAACACCCTACGGGAGCGCGAGCCATCGGTGGTATTTTTCTCTAATTTGCAGAAAGCCGTTGATGCTATTCTGGGCGAACTAGCTTTAAATGGCTGGCCAATTAAGGTAAATTATACGGCGGTTTATCGGGGCGTAAAGGAGCGTGGTTTTTATGGCTGCGACTTCGATGTAGCGGGTGCACGGGTGTTTCGACTGAAGGTGACCCCTAAAGTTCTCAACCCGGTACTGCCCCGACTGGGGATTGATGAGAACCCGGTTAAAGCACCGGTGCAGTAGCGGATACGGGTAATCCGGCCTGTTTAATCGCGGTTATTCCTCCTTCTACATTAACTACGTTATCGAAACCCCGCGCTTTCAAAATTGATGCAGCCACCATAGACCGGTATCCGCCTGCGCAATGCACATAAAGCGGCTCTTGCCGGGGTAAAGAAGCCATATAATCATTCAGTGCATCCAGAGGAGCATTTTTGGCCCGCTCCAGGTGTTCTTCATCGAATTCAGCGGGTTTACGCACATCGATAACGGGCAAATCAGGCGTGGCTTGCCAGCTTTGTGCAAAGTCAACCGCCGAAATAGAGGCAATCACATCAACCTCCTTACCCGCCCGCTGCCAGGCAGCAAACCCACCATCGAGATACCCAATGCAGTTATCATACCCCACACGAGCAAGCCGCACAATGGTTTCTCGTTCCAGGCCGGGTGGGGTAACCAGAGCAATGGGCAACTTCAGATCTGGAATCAAGGCCCCCACCCAGGGGGCAAACTGCCCGGTCAAGCCAATATTGATGGCATTTGGGATAAATCCCTTTGTAAACTCAGCCGCATCGCGCACATCCAGGATCAACGCGTCGGTCTCATTCACGGCCAACTCAAACAGGTCGGGCGAGAGGGCCTGACTACCCCGCTCCATCACGACCGACAATGGCTCGTACCCTTCTTTATTCAGCCGGGCATTCTGGGCAAAGTAGGCCGGGGCTTTTGTTAAACCAGCCAGCACTTGCTCAATAAATACATTACGCGTCGGGGCCAGCAAAGCATAATTGAAGCGTTTCTGATTACCCAGCCGGTCGGTGGTTTCTTTGCTCATGTTTTTGCCACAGGCCGACCCAGACCCGTGTGCCGGATACACGATCACGTCGTCGGGCAAGGGCATAATTTTCTGGTGCAGGCTGTCGTAGAGCATACCAGCCAAATCCCTCTCCGTCAGATCGCCTTTAATGGCTAAATCGGGGCGGCCCACATCGCCAATAAAGAGCGTATCTCCGGTGAAGATGGCATGTGGCCGCCGGGCTTCGTCGAGTAGCAAATAGGTGGTCGATTCGGGAGTATGGCCAGGCGTATGCAGCACCCGAATGGTTACATCGCCCAGCCGGAATTCTTCGCCGTCTTTGGCATGATAGACCGGGTAGGTTGTGTTGGCATTAGGGCCATACACAATGGTAGCCCCAGTTTTCTGGGCCAAATCTAAATGCCCCGACACAAAATCGGCGTGGAAATGCGTCTCGAATACGTACTTGATAACGGCCCCGTCTTGCGTAGCCCGACGAATATATTGGCCCGTTTCGCGGAGGGGGTCAATCACGGCAGCTTCGCCCGCACTCTCCATGTAGTAAGCACCCTGGGCCAGACAGCCGGTGTAAATTTGTTCGATTTTCATAGGTGTATGCCTGTAGTTAGCTGCGGGAAGTCAATAACTCGCGGGCAATCATGTAGAGGGCTATTATCAGGACAAACCAGCCAAAGCCGCGTTTTAGTTTCTCCGGAGCAATAAACCGCGCCAGAGACAGACCCAGAAAAATCCCTATTACTGATAAACCGGTAAAGGGCAACAGAAAACTCCAACGCAGGGCTGTATGCTGCACATCACCCAGTAGCCCCACGAATGAGTTGATGGCAATAATGAGCATCGACGTAGCTACCGCCCGCCGAATGGGCAACCCCGCCAGCAACACGAGCATGGGTACAATCAGAAAACCACCTCCGGCCCCAATAATTCCGGTGAGCAACCCTACCGCCAGCCCATCAAGGGCGAGATTGGCATAACGCGGGCGACCATCGGCAGCCATACCCTGCCCAGGCTGCTTATGCCGAATGAGGGCGCGGGCGGCCAGTACCATCACTATAGCAAAGAAAAAAAGAATAGCATCGGGCTTGGGAATGGCCACATCGCCCAGTTGAATAAGCGGGTCGGGCAGAGCGGGTAGCACAAATCGGCGCGATAGATAGACTGCTATAAACGAAGGCACGGCGAACGCCAGGGTAATACGTCCATCGACCTGCCTGCGCCAGATGTGGTTAACTGACCCTACCAGCGAGGTAACCCCCACCACAAATAGCGAGTAGGTAGTGGCCAACACGGGCGGCACAGCGAATAAATAAACCAGAATCGGCACGGTCAGGATGGAACCACCGCCACCCGCCAGACCAATAACCACCCCAATGAGCACGGCGGCAACATACCCCAGTATTTCTTGTACGGACATTCGGTAGGGTTTACGGACTATTCCGCAAAAATAGCGCACAAAAAAGCCCCCAACAATGCGTTGGGGGCGACGAGTGGTACCCCGGTCGGACTGGCGTACCAGGTTTAGTCCGGGATACTTACAATTTACGAATTATTTAAATTGCTGTGTCTGCGGCTATACACGAAATAAACAATCAGGCCCAGAATCCCCCAGACTAGAAACGTGAGTTTGGTATCGTGCCGCAGGTTCCACATCAGGTACAGGTTAGCCACAATACCTAAGGTAGCAATAACGGGCAGGGCAGGAGTACGGTACGGTCGCTCCAGATTTGGCTCCCGAACCCGTAGCAGCCATACGGCTCCGCAGATCATGGCAAAGGCGAATAGTGTCCCCGAACTACAAAGTTGCGACACTTTATCTATAGGGGTCAGAGCCGCAACGGTCGAAACAATAGCTCCCACAAAAATGGTGCTTTTCCAGGGCGTTTTAAACGTGGGGTGAATAGAGGCAAACAGGTTGCGGGGTAAGAGACCATCTTTAGCCATGCCCAGAAAAATACGTGTCTGCCCCAGCATCATCACCAGCATCACCGAGGTAAGCCCGGCAATGGCGGCAATCGTGATCAGATACACCGCCCAGGTTAGGCCCGCATCGGAAAATGCCTGCGCTACGGGAGCTTTCATATCCAGGCTATCGTAGCGAACCATGCCTGTTAGAACCAGCGATACCAGAATATACAACACCGTACAGATAATCAGCGAGGTAATAATGGCGAAGGGAACATCTTTTTTGGGGTTGATAGCCTCGCCAGCCTGCGTCGAAACGGCATCGAAACCAATGTAGGCAAAGAACACAATCCCGGCTGCCGTAACAATCCCATCGAAACCAAAGTGGGTCTGCCCGGTTGTGTCGACCTGTGGCGCGGGGATAAAGGGAGTCCAGTTAGCCACATCGACGTAGAAAGACCCTACGATAATCACGAAGATTACCGTAATCACTTTCACAATAACAATCAGGTTATTGGTACTGGCAGCTTCTTTAATTCCCTTCACCAGAATGTAAGTAACGACCCACACAATCAGGAAAGCGGGTAGATTCATGGCGAACGTGAAATCGGGGATACTTTCGCCCGCTTTCCGTAGGGCTTCAGCTTTTTCCTGGGCTGTTACGGGGTCATTCATTAACCATATGGGCGGGTTGATATGAAACAGATGCAGGAATTTCTCAAAATACCCCGACCAGCTTACGGCTACCGTTGTGGCCCCCATCATGTATTCTAAAATAAGATTCCAGCCGATAAGCCAGGCAAACAGCTCGCCCACGGTGCCATACGAATAGGCATAGGCGGAGCCTTCAACAGGCAGAACGGAGGCAAATTCGGCGTAACAAAGGGCTGCGAATGTACAGGCTATACCAGCAATAACAAAGGCCAATGCCAGGGCAGGCCCCGCCCAGTCGTGAGCGGCAATACCGGTCAGCACAAAAATACCCCCACCAATAACGGCACCGATGCCCAGTGAAGTTAACCCCCAGCGTGTAAGCACACGTTTGAGTTCACTTTTTTTCATATCGGCCTCGTATGCTGCGAGTGGCTTTTTTCGCCAAATGCTGGTTGTATCAACCTGTTTTACTTGTGTTTCCATGCAGATATTCGGTAAGGTTAGCTGTTTGAAAAATATTATTTGGTAAAAACGATGCCGGAAGATACGAAAAATAATGAGTGCATGAGCGAATGAGTGAATAGTTGGCAACAGCACTTTATTCACTCATTCGCTCATGCACTCATTCACTATTTAGGTTTACTGCCCCGGCTTAATCAGCGGGGCTTTTTTGGCTTTCTTTTCTTTTTTAGGAGCCAGTTCATCCGGTGTAGCGTCTGTAAAATCGCTGGGAACTGCCGTATAGGCCATTTTTTTGTCAGGCACGGCTGCCAGCACGGGTTCTTTGCTGGTTTCGCGGCTCAGGGAGTCAACCACAATAGGGGTGGCCACAAACAGCGACGAGTACGTACCGACAATTACCCCGATGAGCATGGCGAAGGAGAACCCCCGAATGGTTTCGCCCCCAAAAGCAAACAAGACCAGCAACACCAGCATGGTTGACAGACCCGTTACAGCGGTACGGCTTAGCGTGCTGTTTAAGGCGTTGTTGATAATGGTTGGGATGTCTTCTTTCTTGCCCTTATTGTCGTTCAGGTACTCTCGCACCCGGTCAAATACAACCACGGTATCGTTCATGGAGTAACCCATAATGGTGAGCAACGCCCCAACAAATGCCTGGTCAATATCGAGCGAGAAGGGTAACCAGCCGTTCCCAATCGAGAAGATAGCCAGAATAACCAGTACGTCGTGGAACAGGGCCACCACCGCCCCGTAGCCAAAGGCCAGCCGCTTAAACCGAAGCAGGATGTAGGCAAACACGACTACTACAGCAAACAGAATAGACCAGAATGCCGATACAATCAGGTCGTAAGCAATGGTTGGGCCTACTTTCTGCGAGCTTTCAATGGTGGCTTTATTATTAGGTAGCTTATTGAGTTGGCCTAATACGGTAGTTTCTACCAGCTTATCAGTCTCTTTGGCCGTATTGTCAATCTGGAAACTGGTAGTCAGTTTCACCTGTTTGGCATCGCCCAGGCCAGCCCCCCCATACGTTTTCACCTCCGGGGCGGCCCCCAACACACCCGCCAGGCTACTCCGAACAACATCAGTACTAACCGGCTGCTGGAAACTCACCACATACGAACGGCCCCCTTTGAAATCAACCCCCAGGCCAAACCCTTTGAAAATAATGGAGATGATACCAGCAGCAATGATGGTCGATGAGATGATATAATACGTCCGACGGCGCGATACAAAGTCGAAGTTAGAATCTTTAAACAGGTTTTTGGCCCATTTCGAGGAGAACGTCAGCGTATTGCCCCGGCCTACATACCACTCAATCACGATGCGGGTGATAAACAGGGCGGCAAACAGCGAAGTACAAATACCAATGACCAGCGTAGTGGCAAAGCCTTTGATAAGACCCGTACCAAATAAAAACAGAATAATACCCGTCAGAAACGTAGTGACGTTGGAGTCGAGAATAGACGATAGGGCGTTTTTAAACCCATCCTGAATAGCCTGCTTCAGGGCTTTCCCCAGTTCCAGTTCTTCCTTGATCCGCTCATAAATCAAGACGTTGGCATCCACCGACATACCAATGGTGAGTACGATACCGGCAATACCGGGCATGGTGAGTACCGTACCCGGCACCGCAGCCATTACGCCCAGCAGAAAGAACAGGTTGATAAACAGGGTGAAGTCGGCAATGAGACCGGCGCGGGTGTAGTAGGCTGCCACAAAAATCAGCACGATAATCAACCCTACGATAGACGAGATAATCCCCGCCGAAATGGCCTTCGAACCGAGGGTCGACCCCACAATGCTCTCTTCCACAATGTTAGTAGGGGCGGGTAGTTTACCAGCCTTCAGTACATTCGATAAATCTTTAGTTTCATCGACGGTGAAGTTGCCCGAAATGCTGGAGTTGCCGTTCGGAATCTCGTTCTGCACGTTAGGAGCCGTATAAACCAGGTTATCGAGCAAGATGGCTACCGGGCGACCTACATTGGCAGCTGTGAGGTTACGCCATTTTCTGGCCCCTTCAGCGTTCATACGCATGGTTACCTCGGGCCGACCCCGATCATCGAAATCATTGGCGGCATCGGTAATAACACCCCCTTCAAGGGGAGCCTGACCAGCGGGTTTTTTCACAAAATAAAGTGGCAGAAGCTCTTTCCCATCGTTAGCTACCATTGGCTTCCGATCCCAGCTAAACGCTATATCGGCGGGGAAGTACGACCGCACTTCGGGATTGGCCAGAATTTCGTTGGCGCGGGCGGTATCTTTCAGGTAAACCCCCAATTGATCCTGGGAGATAGGAACAAACAACTGCGTTAAAGCCGCTGCTGCCTGCGCAGTGTCTTTTTTGGCGGCCGTTGAGTCTTTACCAGCGGGGGCACTGCCTTTGGCCAATTGCGACTCTAGGCTACCCCCTTTAGTGGCACTGCCTGTAGCCGGGGCCGTTGTTGGGGTAGCCGCTTTTTTGGCAGCCTCCTGTTTGGCCAGATAAGCACCCAGGGCTTCGATACCCGGCGATACCTCGTTGATTTTATAGACTTCGGTAAACTCCAGCTTGGCCGCACCAGTTAGCAGTCGCCGAATCCGCTCGGGGTTATCAGCACCGGGCAATTCAATCAGAATCCGGCTACCGGCCAGCCGCTGCACATTGGGGTTGGTTACGCCAAATTTATCCACACGGGCCGTAATGATTTTGAAGGCCCGGTCAATAGCCCCGGCAACCTCCGTGTTCAGCATCCGCTTCACCTCCGTGTCTGACGACTGGAAACTAACTTTACCCCGGTTAGCCGAGGTAGCAAACAGCGTTGCCAGTTTCGTATCCGGTGCCAGCGTTTTGAACTCATTGATAAACAAATCGACAAAACTGCTTTGGCTCGACTTCTGGTCGTCGGCAGCTTTGCGGAGGGCTTCGTTGAATTTAGGGTCACGCGAGTTACCCGACAGTCCGCGCAGAATGTCGGCGGGGGCTACTTCGAGTACAACGTGCATACCGCCCTGTAGATCAAGTCCCAGGCCAAGCTCGCGCTCGGTTACCTCCTGTAGGGTGTTGCCCAGATACACATCTTCTTTCCAGAGCGAATCCAGATACCGCTGTTTCTTCAGGAGGTCAACACTCCCGTCTTTGCGGGTGGCGTGGGTGGCAGCATCCTGCTTGATACTGCGCGATACATAGGTAAATGACAGGTAATAGACGCTCAACAGCGTAATGACTCCTGTCAGAATAATAATGCCAAGTCGGTTTTGCATTGGAATTTAAAAAAGAGAGAATTGGGAAATTGAAATCAAATTGAGTTGTCTCGCACCGCACGAATGCTATATCGCCAATGGGTGAATAGGCTCAACAACGACCTTGTCGGGCCAACAAACGAACAGCAGGGATGCTGTTTGGGACTAAACTACGGGGCGTTGGGCGCGATATGGTGCCCAAAAACGTGGCGGAAATAGCCGAAGTAATGGTAAGGAATCACCTGCCGACGCAGCAGTGGGGCAATGAGTAGTAGAAACAGCGTCAGAATGGGTGGAGGCAATAGATAGGCCGTCTGCGCAAAATCGAAGATGGTGGCAGGGGTAACAACGGCTTCGAACTGGGCGGTGCTCAGGGTAGCCTGTGCCGGTGTCTGGGCTGATTTAGTCCCTTTTTGCGAAGCAGTCGCTTTTCTGACCGGTTCGTGCGCAGCCGTGCCGACCCGGCCCCATACCGCTGTAAACAGCAGCAGGCTCGCCAGACAAAGGCTCGACAAACGGACAACTAAATGGGTTTGCTTCATGGATTTGCAATAGGGATGACAAATTTCGTACCATTTTGGGAGAATGGCAAGATAAAAAAGGTTTAACTTTCGCCCATGAATCTGCATGACTTTATCCAAATGGCCCTGGCCGAAGACGTTGGCGACGGCGACCATACCTCATTAGCAACTATTCCGGCCGAGGCCCAGAACCGCGCCCGGCTGCTGGTTAAAGAAGCCGGGATTCTGGCCGGAGTCGATGTGGCCGTGGCTATTTTTGCCGAAGTTGATCCCAGTTTCACCGTCGAGGTGCTGCTCGAAGACGGATCAGCCATCAAACCTGGCGACATTGTGCTGACCGTGAGCGGCAACGCCCGCCATATTCTTACCGCCGAGCGACTGGTGCTGAACTGTATGCAACGCATGAGCGGCATTGCTACCCACACCCGGCAGATG
>JBBQUC010000026.1:0-17549 GCA_038212815.1 Cytophagales bacterium | reverse complement strand
TTTGCTGACCTACAATCTTAAATCCAGTTTCCCCCGCCCCTATATGAGCGGGCCGGAGGTTGCCGCTATCCACCGGAAACTAATGCGCGACGTTCAGGCCATTGCCAATATCCACGAGACGCACATCCAGCGTAAACTTGGGCAGTCGGCGTATCAGGAGATTGTCGAAGGCATTCCGGACTATCTGCAAAATGCCTTTGTAGGCGTACGAACTGTCCTGCTACCGTATAAGCGGGTTTACCAGCCGTTATAGTCCTGATTTGAGACGAGAAAACTGTAAAAACAGACACCCATCTAATTACATTAAAAACAGTTATTTTATTGTTTTTAATGTAATTATTCGCTACTTTTATAGAGTAATAAATCAACTCAATTGTATGCGTCTTATCAAGATTGACCCCATTACCCAGACGGTCGAAGCCGTAGAAACCAACGGCCAGCTTCAAGACCTGTACCAGCTTATCGGTTGCCGCACCATTGACGTTTGCGCCCGGCAGTCCAACGGCGACGCCCTGACGGTGGACGACGAAGCCCTGTTAAACGAGCCACAGCCGCCCGCGTTTGCCTTCAACGGCTACGGCCCTATTCACGGCGTGGCCCTGCTGACGGGATGCGACGAGGAAGGCGAAACCACCACGCCGACCATGTCGCTGGCCAGCGTGGAACGGGCCGTACAGTGGCGCGGCCATATCCACACAGAGCCATTTATGACCTTCATCGCGCTTTAATGCCCGACGCCGGGCCGGTAGCTCACCCGCTACCGGCCCGGCTTTATCTCCAACCCGAACAAACCAAGACAACCATGACAACGTACCGAACCCTGAATCGCTACGCCAACTCGGACTTGAGCGAGTTTAGAAACCTTATTTTCGGCCATACCGCCAAACCCTCCGGCCCGGCCCTGCAATTCGGCCAGCTATTTCATGCCTGGGTACTCGAAGGCGTTACCCCGACCGACGTAACGCCCGCCCGTTTCAAGCAACTCCAGCAAATGCGGGAAGCCGTGCTGCAAAATAAATTTGCCCGCTCTGTTCTGGAAACCGCCCTGACCGAACACGTACACCTCTGGAACGACGTGCAGACGGGACTACCCTGTAAATCACAAACCGACATCTGGGTGCCGGAAAGCCGGTTACTGGTCGATTTGAAAACGACCAGCGCACAGACCTACGGCGAGTTTTTGCATCATTGCGACCAGTATAGCTACGACCGGCAGGCGGCTTATTACCTCGACGGTGCGCCCGATGCTACGCGCTTCGTATTGCTCGGTGTTCAGAAAAAAGCCCCGTTCACGGTCTTCTATTTTGAAGCGTCGGCCTGTCGGGGCTGCGTGGAAGAAGGCAGAAAAAAGTACCAGCGGTTGCTGGGCGATATTCAGCGAAACGGGTTTACGCCCTCCTCGTGGCAACTGGAATCGGCTCCTATATCCTGATGCAAAATCGCCCCGGCTAACTGGCCGGGGCGAAGTCGTTCTTGCAGACTCATTGATTACCAGTCAGTTCAAAATCCGCGCAAAACGCGATGGCCGCAGATGGACACAAATTTTGTACTATTGTCTTCACCTGATGAAGACGATATGTTGTTTGGAGAGACCGACGAGCAGATTTTAACCGCTGCCCGGAATTACCTGACCCTGCTCGATAAAGCCGCCGAACTCGTAGAAGAGACCCCCGACGATCTGCTGGGGGGATCGGCGGGTACGGTTTACCAGAAAAAACTGGGCCTACGCGCCCTCACCGCTGAGGACACGAGTGCTATTCTTACCGCTCTTGGTACGGATGAAGACCGCCAGATGCTGGATGAGTTTCGTAAGGCGCAGGAGACGATGGGCAAGCGGTTGCAGAACACAAAACGAATCGGGTTGGTACTGAAACAGGCCAAAGTACCTTATGACCAGATGTACAAGCGCAAAGACCGCCCCGACCTCTGGAAACCCGACCAGATGATTGCCATCGTCGAGGTACTCCGCCAGCTACAGCTCTGACATATTTATAGTTCGCCAACTGATTTAACCTCTACTCCTACGGGTCGATACCGTACTCGGCCAGCTTACTGCGGAAGGTGTTCAGTGATTTGTACCCCACGGCCTGCCAGGCGCGACGCTGGTTACCTCTGTGCTGTTCCAACGCCCGGATGAGCAGGTTCTTTTCCGCGACTTTCCAGCTTAGCGACGCACTGTCGGTAGGGGCTGGGCGGCTCAGGCGGGCGGGCAAATCAGCCACCTCAACAGTATTATCTGAGAAGACAGCAATACCCGTTATCAGATTTTCCAGCTCTCGAACGTTACCCGGAAACGGATAACTGACCAAGACGTTGATGGCCGGGCGGCTCAGGCGAAGTTTCGGTTTTTTGAACTCCGTTCGCGCCCGTTCCAAAAAGAAATCAATCAGTTTAGTCTTCTCCTCGTCGCCCCGTTGCTGAAGCGTATTAACCGCTAATTCCACGACGGTTAGCCGGTAGTATAAATCCCGACGAAATGTTCCGGCTTCACACATCGCATCCAGGTCGCGGTGCGTAGCCGCAATTACCCGCACGGATACTTTACGAGCCTGGGTCGCGCCGACCGGCATAAACTCACCTTCCTGCAATACCCGCAGCAAAAGCTGCTGCATATACGGCGATATATCGCCGATCTCATCCAGAAACAGCGTACCCCCGTTGGCCGCATCAAAATAACCCGTCTGGTCAGCTTTGGCATCTGTAAACGCGCCCTTCACATAGCCGAACAGCCGTGATTCCAGCAGTTGATCGCCCAAAGCGGAGCAGTTAACCGGAATAAACCGACGCTCACGAGCGGCACTCTGCTGGTGTATATAGTGCGCCAGGTGTTCTTTACCCGTTCCGCTCGCGCCGGTAATCAGGCAGGTGACGCCGTCGGCCTGCGCCACCAGTCTGGCCCGCGCGTACAACGGTTTCATGGCATCGGTGATTAGGTAGTCCTCCCGCGTAACCTGAACTCGTTGCTGCTGTTCAGCAATAACCGCCGAGTAAGGTACGGGGGAGGTTTCTACCTGTATTTCTAAGAGTTCGGGTTGTTTCTTACTCGAAAAACGGGGCGATCGGGTTTGCAATAACCGCGTCTGAAGCCCCAGCGACGAATGGCAGATATACCAGCTTACCTGCATAGCGGAGGTACCCGGTGAGAAAAATATATCAATGGTACTGTCCCGGTGCAACAGCAGAACCCGCTCTATCTTGCTTTTGATCGCTGGTAAGTCAATGGGATCGCTGATGTCCATGAACACTGGTTCGACCACCCGCTCCGGATATTTTTTGCGGATAGCCAGCGTCAGCAGATCAATGGCCAGATCGCCGTCTGCTTCGCGGGACGCACTCAGTAGCATGTGCTTTTCGTAGCCCCCCGACTCGTAAAAGTTATCGTGAAACTGCATCGTTGGCCCGCCTTCTTTCAGGCGTACACCGTCGGAACGGTCAAAATCATTCTGGTACGCGTACCAAGAAATCAAGATTTTCATATATCAATAATTAATATGTATTTTAATTATTGCCATACAAATAGAGTAATTTAGCCCACAGAAAGCAAATTTGGGGCTGGCATGGTATTCGTAAGTCAGGTAGTATCAGTTAACCTGTCTAAACCTGCATCCTTATGATGACCACCCTGACCTGTCCACATTGCGCCGAAGCCATTGATTTTGAATCAACACTGGTTCATCAGATTAAACACCAGCTTACGGAGGAGCAAACCCAGCAGTTTGCCGAGCAACGCCGTGTCCTTGACCAGCGCGAAAACGCAGTGAAGACTCAACAACAAACGTTAGACCAACGGGCAACCGAACAGCAGGAGGAAGTGCAGCGTCTGTTAAACGGGCAACGTACCGAACTGACGCAACACCTTAAGAAACAAATACGGGCTGAGCAGGCGGCTGAAGTGGCCGAACTGAACGACGAACTCGCCCAGAAATCGGTCCGTATTCGCGCACTGCAAAAGCAGGAGTCAGACCTACGGCGAGAGCAGCGGCAACTGGAAGAACAACGCGATGCAATGGCCCTGGACGTAGCGAAACAAGTACAGGCAGAGCGGCATGATATTGAGCAAAAAGCCACGCAGAAAGTCCGCAATGAAACCCAATTCCATTCTGATCAGTAGCAGGACCTCATCAGTAGCATGACGTTGCAGTTGAGCGAAATGAAACGCCGGATTGAGCAGGGATCGCAGCAGGCGCAGGGCGAAGTTCAGGAGGTGGCCATCGGCAAACTCCTGGCCGATACGTTTCCCTTCGATCAGATTGACGACGTGAGTAAGGGCGTTACCGGAGCCGACATCATCCAGACGGTGCGAAACGAGTTTGGGCAGGTCTGTGGCCGGATTATTTTTGAAAGTAAGCGCACCAAAGCGTTTAGTCCCGCCTGGATTGGCAAGCTGAAAAGCGATTTACAGGCGCACAAAGGTGATATTGCGGTGTTGGTAACGGAGACCATGCCCAAAGGCTGCCCGCAGTTTGGTAGTCACGACGGGGTTTGGGTTTGTACATTTCAGGAGGTGAAGTCGCTGGCTGGTGTGTTGCGGCAGGGCGTATTGCAATTGGCCGAGGTGCAAACGGCCCGCCAGAATCAGGGCGAAAAAACGCAGGTCTTATACAGGTACCTCACCAGCAACGAATTCAGACAGTGTATGGAAACCATTGTCTGTACCTTCCGGGAGATGCAGCACAGTCTGGAAAAGGAAAAACGGGCCACGAAACGCCAGTGGGCCGAACGCGAAAAACTAATCGAAGCCCTGGTGGATAACACCTCCTGTATGTACGGGTCTATGCGGGCCATTTCCGGCGGGGCCGTTGCCCGGATTGACGGGTTCGAGATTGAGGAAGTGGCGGAAACAACGCTACTATTGTAATTTGCTAAACCGTCTCGATAACACTCACACAAACCCCACCTTAAAAGCAACTTATGACTACTCCCGAAGACATCCTGTTCAGCACTTTACCTCAAGTTGCTAAGCAACTCGATTTCAATCATTTACTGAAGGAAGGGAGAATGAGCCTTTACCTTCATCGAAAACTATACGTATTGGCAGGTCTGAGGACAGTGGGTGACTTGTGTAAAAGCTACACATCTGCTTTCGATTTTGTAAACAGTAACAAAGGTGTTGGAAAACGAGTAGCCGTCGAGCTGGTAGCGTTGTTGAACAATCTTGACTTGAGTGAAGCTTCGATAGGTGTGTCTGGGCAAGAGGACACTACTCTCAATGAGAATCAACTATCTGCTTACTATCCAGACATTGCATCAATTTCTCTCAAACTTCTCAATCGACAAGGGCTGATTTCTAATATACTGTTCAACAAGCTGTGTCGAGATGCAAAACTTCAGAAGATTGGCGACTTTCACCGAGATTTCCAATCTGTAGACGATTTCCAGTCTAAGATACAAAGCGTCGGCAAGAGGGTTATTAGCGAACTAACTGTCCTGTTGCAAAATCTTATCAACGATCCAGCCCCCTACCTTAAAGCAGTCAAAAACGAGGAGAACGTTTACCTACCGTTTAGCTACCGAAGTACAGATGACGTATTCGAGAATTTTGGGAGAGTCGTTGAAGATTTGAAGTCAGTTCTCAATGCCGGGAAAGGCCGAACTAATTCCCACTATGCCACCATTATAGAACACTTTTTCTCAGACAGACGTGGGAAACACCGGTACAGTATGGAAGATGTTGGCGGGCTGCTACGCTTACACAGAGAGCGTATCCGTCAACTAAAAGTAGATGTTGTCAACGATACATCCGAGTGGTTACATAAATCTGATGATAAACTGATACCAAAGCATTTCATCAATAGTGACCTGAAAGATCGGCTCGATGATGTCTTCAGTGTTCTCGTGAGTCGATTTACGTATGTAATCACTGAAAACGAGTTGTGCAGTTTTCTTGCTGAACAGCAGATAACCATAAGCGATATGGATAATTCGGCTGTTGATCTGTTACTTGAACTGTACGGGATTAGTCGATGTGGAAAGTCCGAAACCAGTTTTACAGGGACGGATTTTTACGTGTTGGATCCGAAATTTGATCACAAGTCATTTCTAACTGTGGCTCACTTGGTCATTAGCGTACTCAAAAGGGAAGTTGTGCCCATCTGCAGAGAAGGACTTATCACACACGTTAACAGAAGATTAAAAACACATAAGGGTGTCCATTCTTTAAAACCAGGAAAGATTCCACACCACCTAATTGACACAGCTCTGAGGCATTTGCCTGAAATTGAGACACTACTTACAGATACAGAACATAATTATCAAATTCGCTACCCATACTTATCGTCAAATTCAGATCGTGTAGAGCGGGTTCTATTTGAACTTGGTGGACTACACTCCTTCGACGAGATTCTGGCAGAGATGCAGGTTCGGGCAGAGATTTATCAGTTAGGTGATGCTATTGAAGAGTCGAGTGTTAAAAATCAGATTCTCAAAGGCAGTAGCCGGGTTCAAGCGCACGGCAAATTGGGTTTGTACGAATGGGTTTCGCCAAAGACACCCAAAGCCGTGAAAGCACAGTCGAAGGTTGATTTGGTAAAGGCGGCTCTACGCCAAAAAGGGGAGTCCGCAAATCTGGCAGAAATAGAGCATTTCGTCAATGCTCACTTGACGGCTATAGGTGCATCTGATCGGATGAACGTAAAGAGCACCAGCGCAATAATCTCTTATCTCATAAAAGGCGGACAGCTAATTCGGCTACAATTAGGTCAGTATATTCTGAAAAACTGGGAACCTCGATATGCTGACGAGATTAAAAACACTATACCTCTTAATCCTAAAGGGAAAGTTCGGGCTGAAATTGTCGATATTTTAACCGCAAGTCCCGGACAAACACTACCCAGGCGTTTACTATCTAAGCGACTTTTGGAAGCAGGTTATCCCTCTTCAACTGTTACTGTTGCTGTATCGAACAATCCTGCACTCGAGCTTTTTGATAATAATCAGGTTTCGTTTGTTAAGCTCAAAGACAATCATAGTGATTTTTTGAAACCACGTCAGCGGGACCAAATATTAAAAGGTATCACAGACTTGCTATCGAATACGAACACACACACCTTGCCACTCTCTGTTGTCACGCGGAAGATGGAAGAAGATTTCTCTTTGTCAAAAGGGCAGTTTCCAGTTATCTATAAAATCGTAACAGCAAATCCTCACCTGTTCGAGAAGAGTGAATCAGTGCCTGGTCAAAAGCTATTAACTCTTCTGGCGGTACCTAAGTCCTCGGATGTTTCATTTGATGCTGACCTGCATTGGGCAAAATTGAAGGAGGAAATAATCTCCAAGATTGGCCAGCGACTGAGTGGTGTTCTTACGTACCCGTTGGGCGAGACATTGGATGTGTTTTTTAACGTGGCCACGCTGCCCACTGGAGAAGCTGATCTTGAAGCACTGGATTTGTTACCCGGCTACATCTGGAAATTCTTGTCTGGAATGGCTGATGAACACTTTGAACACTCATTAGTCCGTGAAATCGCGACATCAATAGAGCCTTACTTGCTGAAAATCCTGTATTTAACCGCTCCAGATAAGTATAGTGCCTACCAGAGCGAGCAAACCAAGGGTCTAAGCCGAATTAACTATCTGCTTAGTCGAGTGCAATACGCCCATAGTCAGCGGCTGCGCGATTCTTTTTTCAAAGCAAAGAATACACGTGACACGGCGGCCCACACCGCCCGAAGCTGGTCGTCAGCGGATCGAAATGAGCGCGTACTGGCCTGTCTGGTACAGATGCTGTATTCTGTCAATTGCTACTACACGCAACTGCAAAACCAATACCTACTCGATGACCTCAGTGTAGTGGAAACAGCGTTTCCACTGTAACGAACAAGCCTTATTTACAAATCAACTATGCTTACTGGAGAACTACGTACCAATATTGACCGAGTCTGGAATGCATTCTGGACGGGAGGCCTTTCTAATCCCCTTACCGTAATTGAGCAGATTACGTACCTGCTGTTTCTGCGCCGACTGGACGAACTCCAGACCGCTAAGGAGAGCCTGGCCAATGCCACCCAAACGCCCGTTGAAGACCCCATTTACCTGCCGGAGCAGAATAGCCTGCGCTGGAGTCACTTCAACGGCAAAGACCCCGAAGTGCTGTTCCGGCTCTTTACCCAGCCCGATGGCGTGTTCGACTTTATCCGGTCGATGGGCAAGGCTAAAGAATCGGCGTTTGGGCGGTATATGAAAGGGGCTACCTTCATGATTCCTACGCCCCGGCTGCTGGCGCAGGTTATTGATCTGCTCAACCTAATTCCTATGCGCGACCGCGACACCAAGGGCGACGTGTATGAATACCTGCTGGCCAAGATTGCCACGGCGGGCCAGAATGGGCAGTTCAGAACCCCCCGCCACATTATCAAGATGATGGTGGCCATGCTGGCTCCCCAGCCCGACGACGTGATTTGCGACCCTTCGGCAGGGTCGGCGGGGTTTCTGGTGGCCGCTGGCGAGTACGTAGCCGAGACCCACAAACAGGCCCTGCTCAAACCCGCTACTCAGGACCACTACCGGCACCGGATGCTGATGGGCATGGAGTTCGACCCGACCATGATTCGGATTGGGGCCATGAACTTGCTGTTACACGGTATTGAGCCGGAGCAACTGGCCGACGTGGACGCGCTCAGCAAAAGCAACGCCGGGTTTGCCGATGCCGCCACTATGGTGCTGGCCAACCCACCGTTTAAAGGCTCACTGGATGCCGACCACGTCATGCCAGACCTGATCAGGACAGTGGGCCACCAAAAAGACCGAACTGCTGTTTCTGGCCCTGATTCTGCGCGGACTGCGGGCCGGGGGGCGGGCGGCTGTCATTGTGCCGGACGGGGTGTTATTTGGCAACAGCAAAGCCCACCGGCAGCTCCGGCGCGAGCTGGTAGAGCGGCATCAGCTACAGGCCGTTATCTCCATGCCCGGCGGGGTGTTTAAGCCCTATGCGGGCGTAAGTACGGCGGTGCTGGTGTTTACCCGCACTGACACGGGCGGCACGGACAAGGTCTGGTTTTACGATATGCGGGCCGATGGCTACAGTCTCGACGATAAACGCACCGCCACCGGCCCCGACTTTGAGAAGTTTACCGATCTCGAACGGCTCATTGCGCAGCATCAGGAAACGCCCATCACCACCACCGACATCCCCGATATTCTGAGCCGGTGGCGCAACCCCGCCCACGAAGCCACCCGCGCCCGCACCGACCAGAGTTTCATGGTACCGGTTGACGATATCCGCGCCAATGCCTATGACCTGAGCATCAACCGCTACAAAGAAGTGGTCTATGCCCAGAAACACTACGACACCCCCGCCAGCATTCTGGACCAGATCAATGCCCTCGACGCTGAACGCCAGGCCGACCTGCGCGAGCTGACCCGCATGCTGACCGAGGACGTAGCGGTTTGAACTGTTGGCGTTATTGACTATCTTTATTTTGTCTCCAATCAATGAAACCTCGTATGCAACAGACAACCAGCCAATTGCCGGAACGCATCATGCTCCGGGTTGCCCCCGCCAAGAAAGCGGCTTTTCTGGAAATGCTCAAACTCTTCGATTTCGTTGAAATTGAACCGCTCAGTACGCAGCTAAAACGATACATCAAAAACGCGCCCAAGAACGTCCCCCTGACCGACGACGACATCATGAGCGAGGTACGGGCAGCGCGTAAACAGGCAAAACCGGCATGAACGTAGCGTTCGACGCCAACATCTGGATTAGTTTCACCATTGGCAAGCACCTTCTGGTGTTGCGAGACATACTCCTCCACGTACCGGCGTCTTCCTCGTTGCAGGTTCACGGCTGTGCCGAACTGGCTGCGGAATATGAACGGGTAATCAGGCGGCCCAAACTCAAAAAATACGCCAGCCCGGAGCGCATCCGCGAAACGCTCGACCTGATGGCCCGCGTAACCAACGTCCATATCCTGACCGACACCGTAACTGGCTCGCGCGACGTGAACGATAATTATCTGCTGGCATTAGCCCAGACCGTTCCGCTCGATTACCTCGTTACCGGCGACCGCGACCTGCTGGTGCTGGAACAATGGCAGCAAACACGTATCGTTACCTTCGCCGTGTTCAACGAAATAATACAGGCGACAAAGCCGTGACCATACACCAACCCCCACCCATGACCAAAACCGTTACCCTCGGCGAGGTAGTTACAATTTCGCCAGAGTCGTTTTCGCCAAATGGTGAGTCTCGATTTTATGTAGGTTTAGAACACATCGAGAAAGATACAGGATGCATTTCGCCGATGGCCAAAGTAGTACCGATTACAGCTGCAAAGAGCCGTTTTCATACCGGGGAAATCTTGTACGGCAAACTACGTCCTTACTTAAATAAGGTTGCCATTGCAGTACAGGATGGCGTTTGCTCGACTGATATTTTACTGTTGCGATCTAAACCGGGAGTGGATACAAAGTACTTGTACAGGTTTATGCTTTCTAAACCATTCGTTGATGATATGTCAGCAAATGTCGCGGGAGCCAATCTACCACGAGTGCCAACAAACTACCTGCTCAACTACAAAATCCCCCTCCCCCCACTCCCCCGCCAACGCCAGATTGCGGCCCTGCTGGACCGGGCCGACGCGCTACGTCAGAAAGACCGCCAACGCCTGACCCACTACGACCAACTCGCCCAAAGCCTGTTCATGGCCCTCTTCGGCGACCCGGTGCAGAATGAGAAAGGATGGGAGGTGAAGACGATTGGTGAAGTGTCCAAAATCGAGGACGGAGACAGGGGCGTAAACTATCCAAATCAAAGTGCGATAGTAGAGAGTGGAGTGCTTTTCCTAAGTACCGATAATATCAAAGGGAATAAATTGATCTACGATAATGTGCGATTCATAACGGAAAATACATTTAGAAAGCTGTCAAAGGGGAAATTGATACCGGGCGACATTATCTTAACCTTGAGGGGCAGTGTTGGCAACGTAGCCATATTTGGTGGGAATCCTTATACTACTGGGTTTATCAATGCACAAATGGCCATTATTAGATTTGATAGAATGAGCAACGTATTTTTTCACTCGATGTATTCAACGAGTAGCTATCAGAATCTTCTCTCAGTCTATACTACAGGCTCAGCACAACAGCAGCTTCCGTTGGGTATACTGAAACAATTAAACGTGATTGTTCCGCCCCTCGCGCTGCAACAGCAATTTGCGGCCATCATCGAACGTATCGAGGGACAGAAGGCGGTGGTGCGGCAACAGATGGCACAGAGCGAGGCCCTGTTTCAGCGGTTGTTGCAGGATTGTTTCGGTGTGTAACGACAACGGGCGGCTTACGCATCGTAAACCGCCCGTGGGGTAAGAGTCAGCGTATTACGCCGGTTCGGCCAGGGCCATGATAGTTTTCTCGGCATACGTATCGAGGTCATGAGCCTCAATCACGTTTACCGATTTGGGACGTTGCAACAGCGTCAGGGCGTAATCGTAATAGCTAAACAAGGCCTTGTCTTGCGGAGGGGCCACCAGCAAATCGAACGTAATGTTCCGGCGCAGGGCGTACTCGTCCAGCACCGAGAACTGCCCCAGATTGGTATGCGCTTTCTCTTCGATGCTCCGGCCCCGCTGCACGTCGAAACTAACGGGTTTTACCAGATGAAGCGCGTGGTTTTGCCAGCCAAAATCAAACCGGTACACGCCCGACGTTTCGGGTTGCCGGGGGTCAATGGGTTCGCCATCGGGCCGGATTGAATAGCCCTCAGCATAAAAAGGTTTATGCGCATCAACGTCTTGCAGCAGTCGTTTCACCCGGTTGCGGTACGTTACCTTCAGAGCTTGGTCGTCCATGCGGGCGCGTTCCTCGGCGGGTTCGTAAAAAGCGAGGTATTGCCGGCGCAAATCGGCACAAATCTGGCTGGTATCGGGCGTATATTGTACACTGACTTTGAGCGGCCCAAACAACAGCGTACTGCCATCGGCGGGCAGAAACTCCCGAAAAACAAACCCCTGCTGATCCAGAAAAAACGGGGCAAAGAGTTCGGGGGCGTGACTAAGCTGATCGGCCCGTTGGGTGAAGCTTTTGAAGTAAGCCCGAAGGGTCTTCTCAGGAATAGTGGGGTACGTGTTTTTCAGGCGGGTCAGCCGGTCGGGATGCAGAAAACACACCCGTTCCTGTCCCGGAAATAGCACAAGCACACCCACCGTCAGCACCTCGTCCAGCGAGAGGGCGTGTCGGTAGTGCAGCAGGCTGTACTGAAAGACGGGATAGGCCGGGGGCGTGTTCATGCGAGTATGGCGTGTAGCAAGTTGATAAACGCAGCGTGCTGGGTTTGGGTTTGTCGGAGGTAGTCGGTAATCAGATCAACGCGGCCTGTTGATACGTCTAACGCTTTTAGTTCGTTGGCAGTCTGTTGAATAGAGCTGACGTCGGCGTAGCGCAGGCATTCCTGAAACGAATCGAACAATCCCCGGCGGGAAGCCGGACGAAATGATTTCAGTACAGGATAAAAAATGTGTTTGTAGCAGGCCCGGTACGTAGCAAGCCAGTCTGGTAAGGCATACGACCAGGTCAGAGAGGGGCGGGTGTTCGCATCATTGGCGAATGGGAAGGCTTGCTCATGGTCAATCAGTAAGAACGTTTCGTCGTTAATCAAAAGATTGGGCTTGGCCCTTTCGCCACGGTCCAGGTTCTGGATCAGATTATCAAACGCAAAGATAGTGCCTAAATCATACTCTTTCAGAAACGTGTGGGCCAGGCCAGGTTTCGTAATAAGCATATCGGTGGCAAGTTGGCTGCCAAATTTCAAACCAGTATGCACGGTATCCAGGCGTTGCAACTCCGTGTCGGCAAGGGTGGATAAAAACTGCGGACTAAACTCAATCAGAGCACAGGGCGGCACGGGCAGATCGAACTCACGGGCCAACTGATTGGCAAAGACTTCCTTGGCAACCGGGTGTTGCTGTTGGGTTTGCCGTTCAGTAAATAGCTTGACTACGTAAGGGACGATCTGCCCCCTTTCCGTAATAACCCGTACAACCCAGGGATAGGTAGTCCCACCTGCATCAATGAGTTTATCGAAAGCAACGGCCTGATATACAACCAAAATTCAGTTTAGTTAAGCCTAATAAGAGCTACAAACATACAATATCGCATAGATAGTAACCGTAAGTTTTTAATTTCGCACATAGACGTTATCCGATGAATTCGAACTTTTCTTTCCTTAATGCCGAGACGCTGCCGCAGGTGGGCGAAACCGCCCGAATGGCTGAGCAGCACACGCTGGTGCAGCCCGTAATGGCCACGGGCTTGTGCCGTAAAGCCCTCGAAGAACTGGTCATGTTCATGTACGCCAATGACCCCCGCCTAACGCCCGCGTTCCCCACCAGTCACCACGACCGAACGCTGTCGCGGCTCATTGGCCATTATGAGTTCAAAAAGATTCTGTCGCCCGCCCTAAAAGACCAGCTTTACCTGCTCAAGCAATACGGCAACACCGCCCTGCACGCCAGCGACCCCGACCAGCCCGCCACCGCGCCCCTCACCCCCGCCGAGTCGCTGGTGGCCCTAAAAGCCCTGTACGGTCTGGCGGCCCTCGCCGTTAAAACGTACTTCGGCCCGTCGGTTTCCATTCGTCCGTTCGATGAGGGTCTGCTGCCCACCAAAGCCGTTTACCTCACCGTCGACCAAACCGCCGAACTGGACGCCCGCCTGGCGCAACAGACGCTCATGGCCGATTTACAGGCCGAACGCCTGAAGCCTGAAGGAACAGGAAGCAGAACTGGATCAGCTTAAGGCGCAGCTCAACCAGCGCACCGCCACCCTCCAGACCTATACTGGCGCCTTTACCGAAGCCGAAACCCGCGAATTATACATCGACAAACTCCTGCGGGAATCGGGCTGGATAATAGCCCGTGAACACGGCAAACGGCAACCCGGCGAAACCTGCTCGACCGAAGAAATCCTCTCTCCCACCGACCGAGCCGACTACGTCCTGTGGGGCAATGACGGCCTGCCGCTGGCCGTTGTTGAAGCCAAGCGTACCAGCAAAGACGAAGAAGCCGGGCGCAAACAGGCCGAACGCTACGCCGACGCGCTGGAGAAACGGTATGGTCAGCGGCCCCTGCTGTACTTTACCAACGGCTACCGCACCCAGTTCTACGACGACCGGCGGTACCCGCCCCGGCTGGTGCAGGGCTTTCATAAAGCCGCCGAACTGGCCCTGATGATCAGCCGCCGAACCACCCAAACCCCATTTAGTGTCGAGAAGCCTAAAGAGACCATTGCAGACCGATACTACCAGAAAGCCGCCATAAAGAACGTAGGCGAAGCATTTGACCAGAAGCTTCGCAAAGCCCTGCTCGTGATGGCCACCGGCAGTGGCAAAACCCGCACCGCAGCGGCCCTGGTGGATGTCATGGTGCGTACCAACTGGGTAAACCGGGTCCTGTTCCTGGCCGACCGCCGGGCGTTGGTTAAACAGGCCTGCGGTAACTTTGGGGAGTACGTACCGCACCTGACGGGCATAAACCTGATTAAGGAAGACAACACCGGCAACGCCCGGCTTATATTCTCTACCTATCAAACCATTATCAACCGAATCGACACCGATTGGCAGCGCGACATCCGGGTGTTTGGGCCGGGATACTTCGATCTGATTATCATTGACGAAGCCCACCGGAGCATTTACAAAAAGTACAAGGCCATTTTTGAGTATTTCGACGCGCTGACGGTTGGCCTGACCGCCACGCCCAAAGACGAAACCGACCGCGATACGTTCCGCTTTTTTGAGCTGCCCACCGATGAACCCACGTACAGCTACACCCTGACCGATGCCATCAACGACACGTATCTGGTTCCGTATCGGGGCGTAGGCATCTCCCTGAAATTCCCGCGCGAGGGCATCCGGTATAACGAACTGAGTGACGACGAAAAGGCCGAGTATGAAGAAACGTTTGACGACGGCTCCGGAGCTATGCCCGACGGCATCGACGCCGACGCGCTTAATACCTGGCTGTTCAATGAAGATACCGTTGACAAAGTGATAGAGTACCTGATGGAGCGGGGGGTGAAAATTGATGGGGGTGACCGGCTGGGTAAGTCGATCATCTTCGCTAAGAATCACGAACACGCCAAATTTATCGCGCAGCGGTTCAACAACCTGTACCCGCAGTACGGGGGTCATTTTTGCCAGTTAGTTGACTACTCTCTCGGCGATGAAGCGGAGCGGGTTATCTCAGACTTTAGCGACAGTACAAAAACCGAGTTCCAGATTGCGGTCTCGGTCGATATGCTCGACACAGGCATTGACATTCCCGAACTCGTCAATCTGGTATTCTTTAAGCGGGTCCTGTCCAAGGCTAAGTTCTGGCAAATGATTGGACGCGGTACCCGGCTCCGGCCCGATCTGTTCGGCCCCGGCCTGCCCAAAACGCACTTCAACATTTTCGATTTCTGCAACAACTTCGCTTATTTCGAGCAAGACCCGCAGGAAACCGATACGCCCGTGCCGCCAAGCATCAGCGAGCAGATTTTCGTAGCTCGGCTCCGGTTGGCACAGGCCATTGACGAAACTGCCGACGCCGATACGCTGACCCTCCGGGCGGAGTTACTTGATACTCTGCACGGGCAGGTACAGGCCCTCAGTGAGGACAGTTTCCTGGTTAGACGGCAGTGGGCGCGGGTGGTAAAATTTAAAGACCGGGCCATCTGGCGGGCATTATCCGCTACCGATACCACCGAGCTAATTCAGTACGTTGCGCCCCTGTTGACTGGCGAATTAGGTGGTCACCCCGAAACTCGACGGTTCGACCTGTTGGTTTTGCAGAATCAACTGGCCAAGATAATGGGCAACGCCACGGCTTTTACCACCACGGCAGACAAAATAAGGCGCGTAGCCAAAGGCTTGCAGAAGAAAGGCAGCATCGGCGTCGTCTCCCGGCAAATGCCCCTGATTGACGACGTTGCCACGCCCGCCTTTTGGCCTGACCGCCCTGCTTCGGCGGTTGAGTCGGTGCGGGTGGCGTTACGAAGTTTGGTTAGATATCTGGACAAAGAAACCCGACCTGTTATCTACACCGATTTCACCGATGAGTTCACTGCCCCGGATCAGGTCTATGACCACCTCGTAGGCTACGTTAGCAGCGAAGCCTACCGGGATCGTATGGAGCAGATCATTCGCAAGAACCTGAACCACCTCACCATTCGTAAGATTCAGCGCAACGAAACCATTACGGAATTTGAACTTAGCGAGTTGGAACGAATGCTGTTCGATGAAGCTGCCCTCGAAACAAAAGAGCAGTTTGTGGCTGCTTTGGGAGATAAACCGCTGGGCGTATTTGTCCGTGGCCTGGTGGGGCTGGATATTGGTGCAGCAAAAACCGCTTTATCATCCTTCATCGACAATGGTCCGCTGATTGGTACCCAAATCGACTTCATGAACACATTGGTAAATTACCTGTGCGAAAATGGTATGATAGAAACGAAAGTGCTTTACTCCCCTCTCTTTACGGATATTGATAGTGGGGGGGTAGAGGGCGTCTTCGGCAACCGGTCCAGTCAGCTTGTTCAGGTGTTGAATAGTATCAATGAAAATGCACAGGCCACTGCCTGACTGATACATCGTTTTTCAGCAGATAAACCCTTGCTACTTTAGTGATATGAAAGTCCTAAATTCCGCGTCTACGCAAGGATAATGTGGTAACGCCCTGCCTGATTTGAACAGGAAAGTTGGCCAGTTCACGGTCAATTAGCTTGTGGTCGTTTGGAACGGGGCGGGTGATGAAGTCCGGATCGATGAAAATGATGTTTAGCCGCTCGTGCACCTGCCCTTTAATGCGTTCGGTGTGTTTCAGCAGGTGTTCGCTACTCGTATCAGCTTTGGTTAGCGTAGCATCTTCAAAGTAGCGGTAGGAGCAGTACCAGTAGCGGTAGTAGTGATGATAATTGGAGAAGCAGGTTTCGTATTGATCAGGATTGTCGCGCAACGCCCGAAACAGTTCATCGGTCTCCCGCAGCTTTTCCTGTTGCCCGGCAGTCAGTTGCTGCACCAACGACCGGTTTAGTAATTCGTCCCGAAACGCTTTTAGGTGTTGCAACACGTCGTCTTGGTCGGCACCACGTTTAATGGTGTACTTGTGTTTGCTGAAAAACGAAAGCGAAATGGCAGGACGCCCGTAGTTGACGAGTTTGAGATTTTTGTACGGAGGTTTATCAGGCCGATGGTATGGTACGTACTCCCGCATAAACTGCATAGGAATGAAGTAGTATTCAAGTTCAGCATCAACAGGTAAAGCACTGACCTGACTATCGACAGGCGTAAGCTGTACAGCATGTGATTTAAGAACGAGCCGTAATGCATCAAGCGGTGCTTCATCGACTCGTTTACCGGGTTTCTTTTTAGGGAACTCTTCCATGTAATTTGGCGTACTTATTTACTTCAAAAGTAAATAAAATATTTAGTTCTTAGACTCTTTCCCCATTCCAATAATCCTTTGATTTTGATTTGAAAACTTATCAATGATTTATTTGATTGATTAAGGGCCTTGTAACCATCTGTAAATCAGTAAAATAGAGAGAGAAAAACAAGGTTTAGTATAGTTTATTACAAGGTTCAGT
>JBBQUC010000025.1:0-17794 GCA_038212815.1 Cytophagales bacterium | reverse complement strand
ACGATGAGCCCTCGCCCAATTCGTTTTCATTCAACTCGCCCTACGGTTGGTGCCCCACCTGTCAGGGCCTGGGCGTGGTCGAGGAGATTACGGAGGAGTCGGTGATACCGGACAAAAAGCTGAGTGTGAGCCGGGGAGCCATTGCCCCACTGGGTGAGTACCGCGAACTCTGGTTTTTTAAGGAGATTGAGGTTATCCTGAAAAAGTTTAAGCTCAACCTCACTACCCCCGTCGAGAAATACCCCCCCGAACTGCTGCACGCGCTGCTACATGGCACTGACGAAGAAACTGCCGTGCCGGGCAAAAAGGATGCTGACCGGGCCGATGTTCGGGAAGACTACTATTCGTTTAAATTTCAGGGGATTATTAATTTTCTGAAGCACCAGCAGGAAAGCGGCAGCGACAAAATTCAGGATTGGCTCAAAGATTTTATGGTGGTGAATACCTGCCCCGACTGTGGCGGCACCCGCCTGCGCAAAGAGTCGCTTTATTTTAAACTAGCTGACCGCAACATTACCGAACTGGCGCAGATGGATATTTCGGTGCTGGCCGAATGGTTTGTGGGCTTGGAAGTCCGCCTGACCGAGCGGCAAAATGTGATTGGCAAAGAGGTACTGAAAGAAATCCGTAAGCGCATCGGATTTTTGCTCGACATTGGGCTGGATTATCTGACCCTCGACCGCCCACTGCGAACCCTCTCCGGGGGCGAAGCGCAGCGCATCCGGTTGGCTACTCAAATCGGTACGCAGTTGGTAGGGGTTCTCTACATTATGGACGAGCCGAGCATTGGCCTGCATCAGCGCGATAACATGAAACTCATCGAATCGCTGAAAAACCTGCGCGACCTGGGCAATACCGTATTGGTGGTCGAACACGATAAAGACATGATGCTGGAGTCGGACTTTATTCTCGACATCGGGCCGGGTGCGGGTCGGCATGGCGGGCACATAGTGGGCAGCGGCACACCCGATGAATTTCTGAAAAATGGCAGCACCACCGCCGATTACCTGAGTGGTCGGCTGGCCATTGAGGTGCCTGCCGAACGGCGCAAGGGCAGCGGTAAGTTTCTGCAAATAAAGGGGGCTACGGGGCATAACCTTAAAAACGTGACCCTCAAAATTCCGCTGGGTCGTATGGTCAGCATCACGGGGGTATCAGGCAGTGGCAAATCATCCTTGATTCACGAAACGCTGTTTCCGGTGCTAAACAAGCATTTTTACAAATCGAAGCGCGAGGCTTTGGCCTTCAAAACGGTAGAAGGGCTGGAGTTTTTAGATAAGGTCATCGAGGTCGATCAGTCGCCCATTGGCCGTACACCCCGCTCGAACCCCGCGACTTATACCGGGATGTTCTCGGAGATTCGGAGCCTATTTGCTGAACTTCCCGAAGCCAAAATCCGGGGGTATAAGCCGGGGCGGTTCTCGTTCAACGTAAAGGGAGGCCGTTGCGAAGAGTGCGAAGGCGCGGGGATGAAGAAAATCGAGATGGAGTTTCTGCCTGACGTACACGTGATGTGCGAGACCTGCAAAGGCAAACGGTTTAACCGCGAAACCCTGGAGGTACGGTTCAAAGGCAAATCTATTGCCGATGTGCTGGACATGACCGTTGAGCAGGCACTGGATTTCTTTGCTACCCAACCCCGCATTCTCCGCAAGGTAACAACCCTCAACGACGTTGGGCTGGGGTACATCACCCTCGGCCAACACGCCACCACTCTCTCTGGGGGCGAAGCTCAGCGGGTAAAACTGGCCGAAGAACTCTCGAAAAAAGACACGGGCCAAACCATGTATATTCTGGACGAACCTACCACCGGCCTGCATTTTCAGGATATTGCCCATTTGCTGGCCGTGTTGAACAAACTGGCTGATAAAGGCAACACCGTATTGATTATCGAACATAACCTCGATGTGATCAAAGTCTCCGACCACGTCATCGACCTCGGCCCGGAGGGGGGCAGCAAAGGCGGCTACATCATTGCCGAAGGCACGCCGGAACGGGTAGCGCAGGTGAAGGGAAGCTATACCGGGCAGTTTCTGAAAGGGGAGTTGTGAAAAGGGGTTATCTCCTTCTTAGCTCCATACTCTCTAAAAACAAAACCCTGAAGCATAGCCTTGCGGCCAGCGGCAACCGGGAATTCCATCACAAATATATAATGTATTTTAACCCCTAAAAGGGATTTAGGGGTGATTCAGCCAGAAAACAATGCAATCCTAAACATTTCAATAAAGTAGAATAATTACATTCCTGGCTTGTCAGAAGCAGTAAATAGCTCTTGACTCCAATGACGCGCACAACGTTCACTTGCCTCCTCTCCTTTCTTTTTCTTTCGGGCTATTGTCACGCCCAAACCGCACCCGAAGAAAACCGCTTCGTGAAAACGGTATTGACCAACGACCTCAACGAGCCGATGGAATTGGCCGTAGCGCCCGATGGCCGCGTGTTTTTTGTGGAACGGGGGGGGAAATGCTACGTCTATGACCCTGCCCTTAAAAAAACTCGACTCCTACGCGACTTTCCAGTAAAAGCCGTTGACAAGTATCTGAACGGCCTGCTAGGCATGACCATCGACCCCGATTTTGCCCAGAACCATTTTCTCTATTTCTTTTATACCTCGGCCACCGGCGAGCAGCATAAGCAACTCATCTCTCGCTTCCGCGTGGCCGACGATGGCTCGCTGGATGTAGCCTCCGAAAAGGTTATTATCGAAGTACCCATCGACCTTGAAGTGAGTGCGCATACGGGTGGGTCGATGGCCTGGGACGCGCACCATAACCTGTTTATCTCGACGGGCGATAATACGGTGCCGTTTGCTTCCGATGGGTTCGCCCCCATAGATACCCGCCCCGACCGGCTCGTGTATGATGCCCAACGCTCGGCAGGGAACACCAACGATTTGCGGGGTAAAATTCTCCGCATTCACGTCGCAGCCGATGGCTCCTACACCATTCCCGACGGCAATCTGTTTCCGAAAGGCACGCCCAATACCCGCCCTGAAATCTACGTAATGGGTTGCCGGAACCCGTACCGCATCTCGGTCGATAAGGTTACCGGGATTGTGTATTGGGGCGAAATTGGCCCCGACTCCGGGGTCGATGGTAAGCAGGGGCCACGGGGTTACGACGAGTTTAACCAGGCCAAAAAAGCGGGTAATTACGGTTGGCCCTATTTTGTGGGCGATAGTAAACCCTACTACCAGTACGATTTTGCGACTAAAACCGTGGGTGACCTCTTCGACCCAGCGGGAGCGACTAACAACTCGCCCCACAATACCGGAGCCAAAACCCTGCCGCCCGTACAGAAAGCAATGGTCTGGTATCCCTACAACCAATCGACGGAATTCCCGGAGTTAGACAAAGGGGGCCGTTGCGCCATGGGTGGACCCGTGTATCGGTACGACCCGGCCTTAAAATCGGCCACCAAAATGCCTGCTTATTACGATGGAGCTTTGTTTATGTACGACTGGATGCGGAATTGGGTCTTTGCGGTGCGGATGGACGAGAATCAGAATTACCAGCGGCTGGAGCGGTTTATGCCTGCAACGGGCGATTTTCGGCGGCCTGTGGATATGGAAATTGGGCCGGAAGGAGCCATTTATATGCTCGAATACGGCTCTGTCTATGGCATCGACAATGTTGATGCCCGGCTGGTAAAAATTGAGTTCAATGCTGGCAATCGTGCTCCGGTAGCCCGGATTACGGCAAAAGATACCATTGGGCTGCTGCCGTTTACCGTGGCGTTCAGCAGCGAGAAAAGCGTCGATGCCGATCAGGCCGATAAACTCCGGTACGAGTGGCGATTCGAGGGCAAGAAAGTGGCCTCTACGGAGCAAAATCCTACCTTTACCTTCCGCAAGAATGGGGTTTATCCAACTACGCTCACTGTGATTGACCCTGCTGGGAAACGTAGCACCGATACCTTACTGATTCGGGTGGGGAATACCCTGCCGCAGGTGCGTATTCAGACCACTGCTAACCGCTCGTTTTTCTTTGCCGATAAAACCCCGCTGCCCTATGATGTGCAGGTAAAAGATCGGGAAGATAAGACCATCGACCCCAGGCGGGTGAACGTATCGCTCAGCTATATTCCGAAAGTGGCGGGCGGGGCGCAGATAGGCCACCAGCAGCTAACTCCCACCTACAGCTTCGGCAAGAACCTGATGGCCGCCAGCGATTGCAAAGCCTGCCACCAGATAGCGGGTAAATCTGTCGGCCCGGCCTACCTGGAAGTGGCTAAACGCTACCGCAACGACAATAATGCCGCTGCCAAACTGGCCAATAAAGTGATTACCGGCGGTGGGGGCGTTTGGGGCGAACATGCCATGAGTGCCCACCCCCAACTGAGTCGCGACGATGCACTGGAGATTGTGAAATACGTACTCTCACTGGGAACAGAAAAACTGCAGAACAAACTACCCCAACAGGGCAGTACCCTGCTGGCCAGCCATGTGGGTAAAGACGAGCAGGGACGCTACATGCTGACGGCCTCCTACACCGATCGGGGGGGAGCCATTACTCCGCTTACTCAAACCGATGCCCTCATACTGCGCCCATCGCGGGTGCTCGCGGGCGATGCCGACGAACTCCACAACCTTGACCGGCAGAATACCCGGCTGGGTAGCGTGCGCAATGGCGCGTATTTTGTGCTGAAAGGAATTGACTTGACGGGCATTAGTAAACTCACCTACCGCTATGCCTCTAAAGATAAAGCGGCTACCATCACTGTACACCAGGATTCGCCAGACGGCCCGGTGCTGAGTACCCTTGCCTATGATCCTACGGGTAATTGGACAACTTTTTCAGAGGTGAGCAGCCCTGTGCAAAATCCCGGTGGCCGGCACGATCTCTATTTTGTGGTGCAAAAACCCGATGCCCCTAACATGAATTTACTCTCGCTCGATTGGGTCGAGTTTGGAAAGTAGGCCGTAAAAGCTACAGGTCTTTACTTCAGTATCGGTTCCAGGGCGGCTCGGTTGGTATCGAGCCAGGCATGAATATCCTGCACAATCTCGCGGATACCGAGTTGGGGTTGCCAGCCGGTTAGGGCCGTTACTTTGGTATTGTCGGTAATGTAAAGCCGGATATCGGCAGCCCGGTTTTCGGGTACTTGCTGGATGGGGATGCTCTTGCCCGTCACCTCCTGGCAAATTTGAGTCAACTCCTGCAGCGATGCACTGCTCTGTAGTCCGCCCCCGGCGTTCATAATCTCGCCATTCACCGCATCCAGATGGTGCAACTGCCAGTCAACCAGCCGATATAAATCAGTAATGTGAAGCATATCGCGGGTTTGTTTGCCGGTGCCGCCGTAGCCAATGTAGGCCAGCGGTTGCTCAAAATAATGTTTGGCAATCCACAATACCATCACGCCCTGATCGACCTTGCCCATTTGCCAGGGGCCGGTTATCACGCCACAGCGGTTAATCACTGTTTTCAAGCCATAAAATTCAGTATACTCCTGAATGAGCAACTCCGAAGCCAGTTTGGTCGTGCCATACAGCGACCGCGCTCCGTCGAGGGGGAAATTCTCGGCAATACCCCGCAACGATACGCCGGGTACAGGCTGCTTGTCGGTGAGAACAAACCGGGTGTCGGTCTCCTCAAAATTCAGCCTCTCCATGGTTTTGATGGGGTAGATGCGGCTGGTCGACAGGAAAATAAAGGCCGCTTTATGCTTCAGGGCATAGTTCAGGCAGTTGACCGTGCCGAACAGGTTGGTATTGATGAGGTAGTCGGGTGTGCCATCTAACCCCGCCAGCACCGAGGGTTCGGCAGAGGCTTCAATAACGGTATCCACGGAGGGCAGGGCATCAAAGTCTTCTTTATTCCGAATATCGCCATGTACAAATTCAACGCCCGCCTGCCGCAGACGCGCAATGTTTAGTTCAGACCCACGCCGTTTGAGGTTATCGAGCGCGAAAATCTGGTAATGCGGGTACTGATTTTTCAGCGATATGGCCAGCGTTGAGCCAACAAAACCAGCACCGCCGGTAATAAGAAGTTTCATATAACTCGTTCGTTCTTTCCCTGGTTAAGAAGTAAGTCGTTTCAATTTTACATTCTCGACGGGCCGGATAATGAGGGGTACTTTCTCAATCTTGATGGAACTACTGTCCAGGCCAAACCAACGGTCTTCGGGTGTGGTGAAACTCTTGACCCAGAAGTAAATATCCATAATGATCTCTTCTGCAAACGGTAAGTCGTTCTCGAAGGAGAGGAATTTTTCGAGTACAACAAATCGGAAATCGCCGATCACGTTCTGGCGGCTAAGCGATTCGTAGCGGCTTGTAATGTCCACCTCTTTGTTTTTCACCATGTCTTCAATCACCTTGCGGAAGAATAGGTTAATTCGCTGTTCAACCCGAAAACCGAGCTTGAACGTCACTTTATACGCATCATCTACGGCAATGGTATTCACTTTATACTCCATTGTATAGGGGTCGTCAGTTATATCGACGTGGACAAACCAGTAAATATCCGCCCGTTTTGGGCGTTTCTGGAAGATGGAATAAATAACTTTCGACTCGATCTCCGATTGACGGGCGGCATTGCTCATGAACACCAGGTGAGTGGCATATTTAGGGATGCTGATGTCGCGGCTGAGTTCTTTCAGAGCCTGGGTATACGTGTCGATGCGGACATATTCGGTTAGGCGCAGTTTGATCTGGAAGGCTTTAAGCCACACGTACATGATGCTGGCAATAGAGGCCCCAATTAGCACGGACACGTAGCCACCATGCGGAAACTTGATGAGGTTAGCCACCAGAAATGACCCCTCGATTCCCAGATAAAGGGTCAGAAAGGCTACCACACCCCAGGCAGCATATTTGTGGCTGTAGAGGTAGTACGACATCAGCAGGGTGGTCATGAGCATGGTAAGCGTAATGGCCAAGCCATAGGCCGCTTCCATGTTGCTCGACTCGCGGAAATACAGTACTACGCCCACGCAGCCCATCCAGAGCAGCAGGTTGATACTAGGTACATACAGTTGCCCTTTTTGAGTGGAGGGGTACCGGAGGCGTACTTGAGGCCAGAAATTAAGCCGGAGGGCTTCGCTGATGAGGGTAAACGACCCGCTGATAAGGGCCTGACTGGCAATAACGGTAGCAGCAGTGGCAACCACAATCCCGATGGTAAGAAACCAGGGGGGCATAACCTCATAAAACGGAACGCGGTTGTTGAGGTTTTGCCCATTGATACTCAGCAGCCAGGCTCCTTGCCCCATGTAGTTTAAAATCAGGCAGCTTTTTACGAAGATCCAACTCACCCGAATGTTGCCCCGCCCGCAGTGGCCCATGTCGGAGTAGAGTGCTTCGGCCCCGGTCGTACACAGAAATACGGATCCCAGCAGCCAGAAACCACCTGGATATTTGACCAGCAGCCACCAGGCATAGTAGGGGTTTAAAGCGGTCAGAATCTGCGGAGCGCGAATAATCTGGCTAACACCCAGCACACCGAGCATAATAAACCAGATGAACATAATGGGCCCAAAGGCGGTGCCAACCACGGTAGTGCCAAACGCCTGAATCAGGAACAAAGCGGTTAGAATGGCGATGACGATCTCGATGATGAGTAAAGGCGTAATGCTGGGATACAGCAGTTTAAGCCCTTCTACCGCCGACGATACCGAGATGGGTGGCGTAATGATTCCATCGGCCAGCAGCGCGGCACCGCCAATAATAGCGGGTAGGGTAAGCCAGCGGGCGTGCCGCCTGACCAGCGCGTACAGGGCAAAAATACCCCCCTCACCCCGGTTGTCGGCCCGCAAAATCAGAATCACGTATTTAACCGTCGTTTGCAGGGTTAATGTCCAGAAAATGCAGGAGATGGCTCCGCGTACCACATCGGTCTGAACCACATTATTGGCACCAATAATAGCCCGTAGCGTGTACAGGGGCGAGGTGCCAATATCGCCGTAGATAATGCCCATAGCCACCAGCAAACCAGCAGCGGTTACGGTGTCTAAGTGTTTTCGGTCTTCCATGAAAATAAGTTGTGCTGTAGCAAGTCAAGCGGTGTTAAAGCCCGGCAAAGATAACCGTTGTTGGCCGACAATGTTCAATCTGATCGGCCCTACTAAAATAAGGTTACTATAGAGGAGAATAGGCTATTCGTAGTGTTCAAGCACCCAATAGGCCCTATTCCCGGTGAGGTAGAGCCTCGAGTGCGAAAGTACAACAATCCAGTTTATAGCAGCCATTGCTAAAAAGATAGCCTGTAAAAAGTTTAGTATAGCCTGCTTACTATTGGCTCACTATCGTCATACCTGGCTAAAAATAGCCCTTTTCAAGGGGATTTTTGGCCGATTCGGGGCAAATTGCCATCGGGCTTGTAAGTTCTGCCAATAGGCTGTAGCTTGACTGGCAGATTGTTGCCATAGACTATCTGCTCTCACCAATGCGCTAACCTGTCTGCTTTATGATGCTACGCTGTACGTACATTGGCTTGCGAGCCATTCCGCTGGGATTACTGGCTGGCCTGATGGCTACTCGCCCGGTACAGGCCAATCCCCCCGATTCGATCCGGGTGGTAGTTACAGAAGGCACGAACATGGCCGCCGACTTATCACCCGATAAAACGCAACTTGTTATTGATTTGCAGGGAACACTCTGGCTGGTGCCGGTTAGTGGGGGTAATGCCCGGCCCATTACCGACCCCTTTGGCGACTGCCGCCAGCCAAGTTGGTCGCCGGATGGCAAAACTATTGCGTTTCATGCATTCTGGGATGGGCGGTATCATATCTGGACGGTCTCGCCAGGGGGTGGGCCACCCCGTCAACGAACAACGGGCCTGTACGATGACCGCGAACCGCACTGGTCGCCGGATGGACGACAACTTGTGTTTTCGTCAGATCGCAGTGGCACCTACGACCTCTGGCAACTTACCCTGGCCGATGGAAGCCTGACGCAACTTACCCACGATTCAGGGAATGAGTTCAGCCCGGCCTTTTCGCCCGATGGCCACCAGATTGCCTACGTCGCTGATCGCACCGATGCGCCCGGTATTTACCTGCATACTCCTGGCCAAACCGACACGTGTATCCGCCCGTCGGGGGCTAAGCTGACTGGTCTCGGCTGGCAACCCGATGGGTCGCACCTATATTATAACGTCCTGAACAACACGCAGAGTGGGTTAGAGACAGTTGCTCTGACCGATGGGCAGGTGCAATTGCTAACCCAACCCGCCGAGGATGTATTCCCGTTTCGGCCTGGCTGGCTGTCGGCCAATGAGTACCTTTATACTGCCGACGGGCTGCTGAAACGCCGAAAAACAGGTAACACAACGGCTCAGGTTATCCCGTTTCGGGCCATTATTGCTCTACCCCACACCACGTACACCCGTAAGCGATACAACTTTAACCTACAGCAGCCTCAACCCGTGCGAGGGATTAAAGGAGCCGCCATATCGCCCAATGGCCGCCAGATTGCCTTTGCCGCCCTCGGCGATTTGTGGCTGCTCACCAAAGGTAACCCTGTCCCCCAACGCCTGACCAGCGGCCCCATTATGGAGGTGGAGCCAAGCTGGTCGCCCGATGGAACAAAACTGGCCTATATCTCCGACCAGGACGGGAATATGGATGTCTGGATTCGGGACATGACAACGGGTCAGGCCCGTAATCTGGTAAACATGCCCGACGCACTGCACCTGCCAAGCTGGTCGCCCGATGGCCAGACCATCGCCTTTTACCAGAGCGACCCCCGCAATGCTTGGGGGCGCAGCACACTCTATACCGCTGACGTAAACGGGGTGGCTACCGAGTTATCCCACTACCAGAAACGCCATGCATCGCTGTTTGTGCCCAGTCAGGCCAGTTGGTTGCCTGATGGGAAAACCATTGCTGTATCGGCCCTGCACCCCTACTCAACCCGCTACCGCGAGGGGGTGAGTGAAGTACTGCTGCTGGCGGTCGATGGTAAAACCCCCGACCGGTACGTATCGCCCGTGCCGGGCCACAGCCTGGGTACACGTGGGCAGAACGGCCCCGTCTGGTCGCCAGATGGGTTGAAGATGGCCTACATTCTCGACGGTCTGCTGTGGGTTATGGCCGTTCAGCCCGATGGCACCCTCAGCAGTACGCCCCGCCCGCTCACTACTGAGCAGGCCGAAACCCCAAGCTGGACTGCCGACTCGAAAAGCCTGCTGTTTCTGGCTACCGATGTGCTGAAGCAGGTCTATCTGGCCGATGGCCACATCGACACCATTCCGATGACCCTAACCTGGCAAGCCAGCCAACCCACCGGCTCACTGGTGATCCATGCCGGGCGGGTATTCGACGGGCGGACGAATGCCTATCGCCAGAACGTCGATATTCTAATCGAGGGACACCGAATCAGGGCTATTCTGCCGCATCAGACCGGGCGGCCTGGTAAATTGATCGACGCGTCTGCCAAAACCATTATCCCTGGCCTGTTCGAGATGCACACGCATCAGCACGCGCTGGTGGGCGAAAAAATAGGGCGGCTCTGGCTATCCTTTGGAATCACTTCCGTGCGCGAACCGGGTGCCGACCCCTACGATGCCCTGGAACGAAAAGAAGCCTGGGCAAGTGGCGTTAGGCCCGGTCCACGCCAGTTTTTTACCGGAGGATTAACCGACGGCACCCGTATTTATTACGGAGCAGCTACCAGCATCAACTCCCCGGCGCAACTCGACCGCGAGCTGAACCGCGCCGTGCGGCTAGGCTACGACCTGATTAAAACCTACGTGCGCATGCCGGATGCTACGCAGGAACGTATTACAGCCTTTGCCCACGCGCATGGCCTGCCGGTATCGTCGCACGAGATTTTTCCGGCCATGCGTTATAACGTCGATGCGGTAGAACATATCAGTGGCACTAGTCGGCGGGGGTATTCACCCAAAATTACGGCCATGAACCGCAGCTACCAGGATGTGATTCAACTGCTGGCCAAGTCAGGCATGAACATTACCCCCACAGCCGCCTTGCAGGGCGGGTTTTCAGTAATGACGGCCAAAGACCCCAGCCTGTTTCAAAACCGCCAGTATCGGGCTTTTTATTCCGAAGACTATACCAACGACATGCTGGCTGGCACCTTGCAGTACGCCAAAATCAGTCCTGGGTTTTTGAGCAACTTTGGTAACCTCCAAAAAGGGGTTAAAGCCCTCTTCGATGCGGGTGCACACGTAACTACCGGCACCGACAGCCCCTTTGTGCCGTACGGCATGAGCCTGCATACCGAATTGCAAGCCTTTGTCGATGCCGGCCTGACCCCTTTTCAGGCTTTGCGATCGGCCACACTCTGGGCTGCCGAAGCTGTGGGGGTGAGTGCCGACTTAGGCACGATAGAACCCGGCAAACTAGCTGACCTGGTTATTGTGAATGGCGACCCACTCACCAACATCCGCGACGCGCTGAATGTGGAGCAGGTAATTCGGAATGGCGAAGTACTGTCTATCGACCGATTGCTGACGCATCCTTAGTTCACCTTTCTTCTGCTAAATTTTCCCCGTATCGCCCAGTCGTTCATGGCTGGGCGATGCGCGTTTTGGGGCATTGTTGTACGGGCGGTGCCTATTGTGTCTTTATATATGACAGTTGCCTACTTAATTCATTAACTACTTGTAAGCTAACTACTTGTTGGTATAGTCCTATAGGATAAGAAAACGTAAAAAAACAATAGAACTTATAGGGTAAAAAATTGTATATGCCAAATATTATATTGATATACTATTGATTATTAAAATAATATTTTGTTAACTTGGCAATACTTACGATTTCATCAATACACGTATTACGCTTTCTTAACTAAACTAGTCTATGAAAAAATCACTACTCCTGAGCCTGCTTTTTGTATGCTCACACTGCGCACTGGTGTGGGCGCAGGGTCGAAAGGTAAGCGGCACTGTTGTGGCCGATGAGGGAGGCCCCTTTGTAGGGGCTACCATTGTGGTAAAGGGCACAACCATTGGCACCCTCTCCGATGCCAAAGGGCAGTACATCCTGAATGTCCCCTCATCGGGGGTGACACTGGTCTATTCAGCGGTCGGTATGGAAACCGTTGAAGCGGTGATTGGGAACAGATCGCTCATCGATGTATCGCTGAAAAATGATACGAAGCAACTGGGCGAGGTGGTAGTAACGGCTCTCGGCCTGAAAGAAGAGCGCGATAAGTTTGCCTCGTCGATCTCGACGGTAGAAGGGAAAAACATTGCCAAATCGGGTGAAACCAGCCTGCTGGCGGGCCTGAGTGGCAAGGCATCGGGCGTTCTCATCACCCGCAACGGGGGCGATCCGGGAGCCGGGGCGTACATCCAGATTCGGGGGCAGAACACCATCAATGGCAATGCCCAGCCCCTGTTTATTGTCGATGGGATTCCGGTCAGTAATTCGAGCGATAATACCGGCTCAGCGGCTGGTAATTCTATTGTGCAGCAATCGCGGATCAACGACATCAACCCCGAAGACATTGAAAGTATGGAAGTGCTGAAAGGAGCTTCAGCCGCAGCCTTATGGGGTACACGGGCAGCAAACGGAGTCATTGTGATCACTACCAAGAAAGGAAAAGATACCAAAGGCAAGGTCAATATTACCTTCAAATCGACGGTTTCGATTGATGAGGTCAATAAAATGCACCAACTCCAGACTACCTACGGACAGGGAACGGGTGGCGTGTTTAAACAGGGGAATAAATTCTCGTTCGGTGATCTGATTGCCGACCGGAAAGGCGGAGAGGATACGTACATCACCGACCCGAATGCGCCTGGTTATCAAGGGTACCTTACCTTCTCGGATGGGACTAAACGCTACGCCATTGCCAATGGCACAGCCGCCAATCCACACGGGGGAAAAAATTCAAAAGATACGTACGACCATACCAAAGATCCCTTCCAAACGGGCCATTTTGTCGATAACAGCATCAATATGAGTGGGGGTAATGCCCGCACCAACTTTATGCTGAGCTACTCCAACCTAACCCAGGAGGGTGTGGTAAAACAATTTAGCAACTATAATCGGAATACGGCACGGATCAATGTGGCCAGTCAGTTTACCGAATGGTTTCGGGCATCGGCCAGCGTAGGGTACACCAAAACGTACTCGTCGCGGGTGCAGCAGGGCGATAACCTCGATGGGATTTTGCTCGATGCCATGCGTACCCCACCCGATTATAACAATGCTTATTATACTGGGGCCTACACCGATCCTGTCGGGCAAATCTTTAACAATGCCCACGTGTCGTTCCGCAATCCGCTGGGTAAAGACCAGAGTACCATCTACTCAAACCCCATCTGGAACATCAATAATAACAAAAACACCACTGATGTTGACCGCATTATGGGCAATGTGGAACTGAACATCACGCCAGCGTCGTGGGTGACCCTAACGGGCCGAACGGGGATCGACAATTTTGTGGATGACCGGCTGGAACGGTTTGCCCGCAATTCGGGGTCATACCTGGGTGGTTTTTTATCTAAAAGCTTAATCCAGGAGAAGCAGTTTAACACCGATGTGTTCGTGAACGCCACCAAAACCTTCAATAACGACTTCAATGGGTCGCTGCTGGTAGGAGTCAATTACAACAGCCGCCGGAAATCGCTGCTCCAGGACGGGATCACCAACCTGATTGTCCCTACGGCTCCCGATATTCTGACTAATGCCCTGAATTCCAACCTCAGTGCGCTTAACAACACCTCATTGATTCGTACCTATGCCTATTACGCACAGGCCGAGTTACAGGCATACAACCAGCTTTTTTTGACCCTGACGGGCCGCAATGAAAGCGCATCGACGTTTGGGGCTAAGACCAACAGCAGTTTCTTCTTCCCATCGGCGGCACTAGCCTGGCAGTTTACCAAACTGGGGTCACTGGAGGGTAACCCAACCCTGAGCTTCGGCAAACTACGGCTGACCTGGGGGCAGGTGGGTATTCAGCCACAGCCGTATCAGAACTTCACTACCTTCTCGCCAGCGGCTTACACCGATGCCTACGCGGGTGTTTTAACCTCGGCCAGTTCCCTGTATGCGGGAGGCTACACCCGTAGTTCAACGGCTGGTAATGACTTTCTGCGCCCTGAGCGGAAAACGGAAAGCGAAGTTGGGGTCGATTTACGCTTCCTCAACAACCGGATCAGCTTTTCGGGCACGGCCTACAGTAATACCACGCAAGACGTAATTCTGTCGTTGAATGTACCGGTCGAAACGGGCTACTCGGTTCGGAACATCAATGCCGCCGAATTATCGAATAAAGGCCTTGAGTTTGAAGCCAGTGGGGATGTATTGCGACTGGGGAATTTCCGGTGGAATGTGGCCGCCAATTTCTCACTGAATCGCAACAAGGTGGTATCGCTGGCAGGTGCCGAGTCGCAAACTTTATCGGATAGCTATCAGGAAAACGCATCGCTGATTGCCGGGCAACCCTTTGGCGTATTCTATTCGACCGATTTTTTGAAGGATGAAACGGGTAAATACAAACTCGATGCCAACGGTTTTCCGCAGGGGGGTACTGATAATGAGATCATCGGCAACCCAAACCCCAAGTGGCGGGGTGGGCTGGGCAGCACCTTCTCCTACAAGGGGCTTTCGCTGTACCTGCTCTTCGACCGGGTGGCGGGCAACGATTTTTATAATGGCACACGGGGCGCACTCTATACCTTCGGGATTCACGCCGATCAGGGGAATACCATGGTTGTTCCTGCGGGTGGGTTAAAAGATGTAACCGGCAAAACACTGGCTGCCGGCACGCTGTATCAGGGCCAGATTAAAGATTTTGGGGCCGGGCCGGTTGCCCTCAATCAGGCCTGGTATCAGGGTCGTGGCACCTCGTTCAACTCCGCTTCGTATAAGCAGTTTATCGAAGATGGCAGCGTGTCCAGGTTGCGCGAGGTAACTTTGACATATAGCCTCCGCAGTGAAGCATTCCGTCGGCTTACCCACCTATCGACCGTCGATTTTAGCCTCACGGGCCGGAACCTGCTGCTGTGGACTAACTACACCGGTACCGATCCAGAGGTAAACATTACGGGAGCGGGCCTTTCGCGGGGGCAGGACTGGTTTACCAACCCCAACACAAAATCGTTCCTGTTCTCCCTGAAAATCACGTACTAAGGTGCCCGTTACGCACGTAAACTCAGTTGACACATGAAAAAATTACTTTCTCATAAAATCACTATTTCGCTGCTGGCCATCACGTTGCTCAGCAGTTGCCAGGCCTTATTTAATGAGCCAAACATCCAGAGTAACCCTAATGCGGTTACTGATGTCGATGTGGCCACCCTGCTGTCGGGTACGCTGGTAGGGGTAGCTGAACTGCACGAAGATACCGATGTGCGGATTTCGGCGATCTGGGCCGGTGCCCTGAACGGCCTTAGCCGCCAGCACCAGGGGTATGCCGACTACATTGTCTCTGCCCAGAATTTTTCCTGGGATCCACTGTATCCGGTGGCGAGCCAGGCCCGGCTTATTCAGACCAAAGCTGATCTGGTGGGTGATAAATGGACGAAAGGCGTTGGGCAAGTGCTGGAAGCCCTGTTGATTGCCAAAGCTACCGATCTCTACGGCGATGTGCCTTATAGCCAGGCGTTTGACGATGTGAAGTACCCGACTCCCGTATTCGACAAGCAAGCTGCGGTGTATGCGGCCCTCCTGGCGACATTGAACAATGCTATTCAAAATTTGTCAGCCCCTGCCGGGCTATCGTTCTCCGACCAGGATTTTATCTATCAGGGGAAGGTGGCCAAATGGACAAAAGCTGCGAATACGCTGAAAGCCCGGCTCTATCTACACCTGGGCGACTACGCCAATGCGGTGACCAGTGCTGCTGCCGGGATTGCCAGCACGGGTGATGATGCGCTGATTCCGCACGGGAGTAGCCAGGGGGTCGATGTGAACCTGAATTACGGCTTCTTTAAACTCAACCGGCCCGGCGATACGGGTTTCGACGGGGCCTACCTGCCTGAGTTGCTCCAGGCCCGCAGTAATTCGGCCAATACGAAAACGAATGAAACCGCGCTGTATAACCATTTTATTAAAGAGGGTATAACCGCTACAGGTGCTTTAGACCCGAACGTAGTGGATGGTGCCTACATATCTACCGCTTCGCACCCCATTCTGACGTATTACGAGAATCAACTCATCATAGCTGAAGCCCAGGCCCGGCTGGGCGATAACGCGAAAGCACTGGCTGCCCTCAATAAAGTCAGGAGTGGGCTAGCCAGTGGTTATTTCAACGGACAAACCATTCCGACTGCTGGCCGGAAGTATGAGGCCTATGTGCTGGACGATTTTGGGACAACCGGGCTGGCTAACCCAACGAAAGCAGGTACGGTGCAAACGGCACTGCTGTACGAGATTATTTCGCAGCGGTATATTGCTTTCCTGATGCAATACGAAGCCTTCAACGATGTCCGTCGGCTAGCCAAGGCCACCCCGCTGGTTCAGTTGCCCATTCCGCTCTACACCGGCTCTAAAAAGCCGCAACGGTATATCTATCCACAGAGCGAAGTAAATACCAACCCCAACGTGCCGTCGCCCCTGCCTGATCAGTATCAGAAACTACCTATTTATCAGTAAGGCGATTACCACATCGGTTGGTTTTAGTTGCCCCTAGCGTACCTGCTTATTCAGGGTATGCCGGGGGCAACTGCTTTAAGAGAATAAACTTCCTGGGCAGGCATTGGTGGTTGGTCACCAGCCATAAATACCTGAGGCCGTTTGTCCGAAACCACTATTGTTTTGAGTAAATGGTGTTTGCACAACTGGCACAGGCTTTGTTACTTTACCAGAACTGGCAGGATTTATTTCGTGACCCCAGCCTTAAATCAAACTTTTCGCCTATCTTTTTACGTTTTTCCATTATATCAATCTGATCCAGAATCCGCATGAAGTTTCATCCTGTAGCTGTTGCCGCTCTTCTGTCGGCGGTTGTCCTGTCTAATTCCACCTTTGCTCAGTCGGCTAAACCCCTGCCCAAAAAACCAACGGCTTCCAAACCGGTATCCGTTCAGGCTCCGGCCCCTGGTAGTTCGGCCAACATCATCAGTCAGCGCGATTCGCTCAGCTACAGCATTGGCGTGAGTGTGGCGCAGAGCATGAAACAACAGGGGTTGACCGACCTCAATACTACCCTGCTCTCGCAGGGGCTGAACGATGCCCTGAAAGGCTTGTCCACCAAACTGACCCCCGAACAGTGCCAAACGGTGGTGATGGCCTATATGCAGAAACAGCAAACTGCCCGCATGGCCGAGTCTGGTAAAGAAAGTGCGGCTAACAAAAAGATCGGCGATGCGTTCTTAGCAGAGAATAAGACTAAACCGGGGGTGCAAACCACTGCCAGCGGATTGCAGTATCTGATTGAGAAAGAAGGCACCGGCCCCAAGCCAACCGCCACCGATAAGGTGAAAGTACACTATACCGGGCGGACCCTCGAAGGAAAAGTGTTCGATAGCTCGGTAGAACGCGGCCAGCCCATCGAGTATCCCGTTACGGGATTCGTTACGGGGTGGATCGAAGCCCTGCAACTGATGCCCGTTGGCTCGAAATGGAAACTGTACATCCCATCTAATCTTGCCTATGGCGACCGGGGCACAGGTGCCGACATCAAACCCGGTGCCACGTTGATTTTCGATATAGAGCTGCTTGATATTGTGAAGTAAATAACGTATGAAAAAATACCTGATAACCCTGATTCCCGTGCTGATGCTCAGTCTTCAGCCGGATGCACGCACGGCGGTTTCGTCCGGTAGCGTGGCGGCTGAAAACTCCGGTGGAAGCCCCCATCAGGATGGTTCGGCGGTGGGAATGCCCAGCTCGGTCTCGTTAGGCGAAGACCTCAAACCGTCCGTTTCAC
>JBBQUC010000024.1:0-18017 GCA_038212815.1 Cytophagales bacterium | reverse complement strand
CGGCGCGTTATTCGGCGTGAGGGCATATGAGGTCTGGGGCGAATCGACATAAAAGGCTACCCATGCGTCAAAATCGCGTCGGACGTATGCATCTGTTTCGCCAATAATAACGGCTTTAATGGCCGAAGCGTCGGACCGTTCATCTTCAGGATTGGCGGTTTGGGCAACGGCCCGGTTGGGAGAAGCCAGGCATAAACTGGCGGTGGCGAAAACGGTTAGAGAAACTATTCGGAATAAGATAATCATGATACTGTCGGTGATTTAGACACGTGAGAATATAATATACCCGGCTCAAGCCATAACTGCCGGGCTGATTTGCTGCATAAGACCCACCGAATCGGCTTCCATCCAATGGTTCACAATCATCCCATCGGCGAGTTTATACACGATGATTCCCGAAATGTTGACAGCATTGCCCGTGGGCGGACAGCCAAATAACTGGCCCGTGTGCTGGCCAGTTACCCGAAACCGAACCATCACTTTGTTGCCCTCAGCAATGATGTCTTCGGGTATGAACTCATAACAGGCAATACCAGCTTCAAATACCTGAATATGCCCTTTTAGCTCCATATCGACATCCGAAATGTACTGGTTGAGCAGGAACATTGGTTTGGCGTTACCACTAAGGGCCGCACAGTAGTCCAGAATAAACTGTTTGCTTTGTTCGGTAGTCATGGGAGATGTTTTGTTAAGTGATGGATCAAATGGCTCTACGGTAGGCCGAGCCGTAGCCTTGCACCACTGCCCAACGCTAACCGAATACCCGGCTCATACTGCACCCGCAGGGCATCGGCCATAACGTTGGCCGGTAAGCTAATCAGGTGTTTAAGTAGTACTGCATCGGCCATAGTGGGCAACCGCCCGCAACTCCAGACGGTAGGGTCGTTCCAATTACCCGATTTAATGGTTTGCATAGTTGTACAGGCTGTACCTGTTGTGGTAAACGTAGCTAAATTAGTAAAGGGAGTTGCGTAACCCGGTACACAAATAGCCCTCACTTGCCACTCGTAGGCGGTACCCGGCAGTAAACCCGTTAGCGCGTAACTGGCAGTGGTCAGGCTACTTACCGTTGTTGAGGTAGGTTGCCCAACCCGTTTCCAGTGTACATCAAAACGGGTCTCGGCAGTATAGTTTCGCACACTCCACGAGATGAGTGCCGATTGATTGGTGATTGATGCTATGAACTGATAGGCTGGCTCCACACAGGCTTCTGTTCTGTCGCTATTTTCGACATAGCCCGATGTGGTGCCATCGTTGCACACAGCCCGAACACGGAAGGCATAGTGGGTGGCAGGTAACAACCCACGGAGCGGGTAATATTGTTCGGTTACTAAGTTGGGTACGGTACTCCAGGTAGTGGTCGCGTCTGAATGCCATTGCACCTCAAACGAAGCTGCCGTTTCGGTACTGCTCCAGCTAAGATCGAAACCCGATACCAACGGGTAACCTGACAAACTATAGGGGGTTTGGCACTGAGGCTGAAAAACTGTGGCAGGCGAATAGGTAGAACTAATTGTTGGCGAACAAACGGCCTTCATCCTGACTTCATACTGTACACGCGCACTTAGGCCCGTAAGTGAGTAGGGCTGACTATTGATGGGTAGGTTAGTAATGGTTGTCCAGTTGGGGGCGTTCTGCGCCCGCCATTGCATCTCGAAGGTGTCGCCCGCCAGAGCCGGATGGAACCCTACCCATGTGACCAGCACAGCCGTAGACGTGCGGCTTAATGAGCTTACCGTTACTTCTTGAGGAGGTTGGCAGCTATATGTTCTGAATAGCCCGGTTGCAAGCCTTGACACGCTTCCGTCTGCACAGGTAAGTTGAATACCCCAGGCATATTCGTCGTTTTCAATGAGCCCGGTTAGGGCAACAGAGGTGCTGGCAATGTCGGTAATGTATGTCCAGTTTGGGTTAGTAACGGCCCGCCAGCGGACGGTTGCAGTTACGCCATCGGTACTACCCCAGCCCAGCACCGCCGAAGTAGAGCCAATCAAATCGGGGTAGGCTCCAGCCGTAAAGCTCTGCCCGCACGTTGTTTGTCCGCTCCAAACCCGGCTCTCGCTGCTATCGGGTACTATGGATAGGGCTATCGTCCCGTTTTTACCGGTTGCCGGCACCCATATAACAACTAAAAGCCAGCAGAACAGTGTGTTTTTTAAGACAGAGGGGAGGAGAGTTGTCATATCAGTAGGGTGAATTATAAAGAACTACCCGCGCCCCGGCCCGCAACAGAAGGCTGCCCATGGTTGTATAGGTGATACGTTGAACCGGAGCGATATAGCCCACAGGCAGGGTAATACGATGCCTGATCTCGACGGGTGTGGCGTAGCCACCAATGTAGCTGATATCGGGTAGTCGCCCTGTTGACCAGATGCGGTAGTCTGTCCAGTCACCGTCGCTGATGGTGTAAAAAGACCCCTGCGGGAAAAAGCCGGGAATGGTGCTGAATATGTACGAGGGGCTAAAGGCCGAGGTGCCACCTCCCGTGCAGATGGTTTGCCCCTGCCACTCGTAGGCCGCATTGGTTTCCAGATTACCGATAAACTGCCCAAACCCGCCCCCACTGATGTTATCGGCAGTGAGCCAGGTGGCCGTGCCTACTTTGCGCCAGCGGGTATTGAACGTCTGGTTCTCGAAGTAAAAGTCACGTCGCCATACTAAGTTGACATAAGCCGCGCCCCCGCTGAAACCGCCCCCCACTATATTGGTGTTTGGGGGAGGTACACAGCCCAGCGCGGTAAACGAGGTGAGGGGTGTCCAGTCGGAGACCGACGTGGGATTGGGGCAATTGTTCTGCACCTGCCATTCGTAGGCAGACCCCGGCGTTAAGCCACTGACGAGGTCTCCGTTGCCAAAATTGGGCGGCATTATCCAGGCATTAGCGGAGTTTTTTAGGCGGTAGCGTATTGTAACGGGATAGTTCGTTGACCCAGTTGCGACTGACCAGTTGAATCGGGCTTTCCCCTCAATATATACGATGGTGGTAGGCGCAAGTAGCGGGTCGCACAGGGGCGTGGTGAACGTAGTCAACGCCGACCAGCCAGATGACTCTCCATTCCAGCATTGGGTTCTGACCTGCCATTCGTAGGTAGTAACGGGTAGAAGCGTGGCCCAGGGATAGGTAGTAGCTGTCCAGTTCAAGATGGTAGTCCAGGTAGCTGCTCCCACTACGCGCCAGCGCACGTCATAGCGTGAGCCGGGGTTAGTTTCGTTCCAGGTAAAGCGGGCACCCGACCGAATAATATCGCTGGTAGTCAGCGTTGTGGGCGACTCACAGACAACAATAGGTGGGTAGGTAGTAAAGGTATTGGGCGCACTGTAGGTAGATGAGTAGCCCGGCGAACAAACGGCCCGTGCTTGCCATTCGTAGGAGCCGCCGGGGGTTAGACCCGTGAGCGGATAGTAGAGGTATCCGGCATAGGGATTGTCTTTCTGCGCCAAAACGGTATTCCAACTCGTACTTCCGGTCGATCTCCACAGAATGCCGTACTGTTGGGCATTCAGATAGGCATTGTCCTGCACTACCAGGGTAGCCTGATTGCCCGATGTGACATTGGCCGTGAAGGCAACCGGAGCCGCGCAGGGTTCAGGAGGCAGGGTTGTGAACGTGGCCACTACCGAAAAGGCCGATTGAGTACTGTTGGGGCAACGCGCCCGCACCTGCCATTCATACGTAGTATTACCGCTTAGGTTCGTCATAAGGTAGTTACCACCGTATTGCGGACTCAGATTAAGCGTCGAACTCCAGGGCGTAGTGCCAACCGCCCGCCACTGTACATCGTAGGTGGTGCCGTATGGATTGGTATCTGTCCAGTAACGAATCGCATACCGATCAGCAACAGTGCCGTAGGTTTGCGATTCAGGTACAGTACAGGTCTGTGCCCAACCCATCTGCCCTGTGAGCATCGCCAGCACCCAATAGACAAATGGCTTTTTCATAGAAAACAATTGGATAGAGTCGGAAAGACAGCACTTGTCCTGTTGGTCGTAACAGAACCAGACCGGGGCAACAAACCCAGGTTTGTTTAGTGGACGAAAGGTAGCGGCTAAACCAACGGCTGTCAATCCCATAATCATGGGACAAGACGGGGTAAGTGGTGGGTCATTGCGGGTAAAATCGGGTTGTGCCGTACTTTTGCCCCCATGAATACTCCCGTTCTGAAGGTTCACCCCGCCGACAATGTGATTGTGGCCCTGCGCGATTTGCGGGCGGGCGAACAAATTTATTTTGATAGCCACACCTATACGCTGCCCCATGCCATACCCGCGAAACATAAGTTTGTGACCGAAGCCCGCGCCATTGGTGAGCCGGTTGTCATGTATGGCGTACGGGTGGGACGAGCGACGCAGCCCATTCCGGTAGGAGGTCAGATTACCACGTTCAACCTCAAACATGACTCTGAAGCCTACGGCCTTGACCGGCGGCATCCTTACTCGTATCAGCCGCCTGATGCCTCGGCCTGGGCCGGACGCACGTATATGGGCTATCACCGTGCCGACGGGCAGGTCGGTACCCGCAACTACTGGCTGGTAGTGCCGCTGGTGTTCTGCGAAAACCGCAATGTGCTGATTCTGAAAGATGCCTTTATCCGCGAGCTGGGTTACGCCCAGCCTGACACTTACCGCGACCAGGTACGCGAACTGCTGCACCTGTACCAACACGGTGATATGGATATTATCCATAAAATGCAGCCATTTGTGGCCGATGACCAGAACAAAACCCTCCAGCACTTTCCGGCCAGTCAACACCGGCCATTCGCCAATATCGACGGGATTAAGTTTCTGACCCACGAAATGGGCTGTGGCGGCACCCGGCAAGATTCAGCGGCACTCTGCTCGCTGCTGGCGGGCATGATTAACAACCCCAATGTGGCTGGTGCCACGGTGCTAAGCCTGGGCTGCCAACACCTGCAAACCGATATGATCGAAAAGGAGGTTCGGCGGCAAAATCCGAAGTTCCATAAACCCCTGCTGTTGTTTGAACAGCAGGCTGGTACAGAATACGCCCTGATGAGTCAGGCCATTAAAGAAACGTTTCTGGGCCTGGCCACGGCCAACAAACTGGAGCGGCAACCGGCACCCTTGAGCAAGCTAACGGTGGGCCTGAAATGTGGTGGCTCCGATGGTTTTTCGGGTCTGTCGGCAAACCCCGCTATTGGGCATTTATCAGATTTACTGGGAGCCGTTGGGGGCAAAACTATTCTGGCCGAGTTTCCGGAATTGTGTGGAGCCGAACAGAACCTGATTGACCGTACCCCTAACGATGTACAGGCTGGGAAATTCATTAACCTGATGCAAACCTATTCGGCCCAGGCCGAAGCCGTGGGCTCGGGATTCGACATGAACCCCTCGCCGGGTAATATTAAAGACGGGCTGATTACCGATGCCATCAAATCGGCGGGGGCAGCCAAAAAAGGGGGCAACGCTCTGGTATCGGACGTACTCGACTATGCCGAACCGGCCACTGCGACTGGCCTGAGCCTGCTCTGCACGCCCGGCAATGATGTGGAGGCTACTACGGGCATGGCTGGGTCGGGAGCCAACCTGATTCTGTTCACCACCGGCCTGGGTACGCCCACCGGTAACCCCATTTGCCCGGTCGTGAAAATCTCGACCAACACCGCGCTGCTCCGCCGAATGCCCGATGTCATTGATTTCGACAGCGGACCCATTATCGAAGGGGAGCAAACCATCGATCAAAATGGCGAGGCCCTGCTCGACTGGCTTATTGGACTGGCGAGTGGCGATTACCTAACCAAAGCCGAACAACTCGGCCAGGACGATTTCATTCCCTGGCGACGGGGGGTATCTCTTTAACTCAGTATGTTCTCACTTCAAAACAAAACAGCCCTCGTTACGGGCGGAGCCAGCGGCATTGGGCTGGCCATTGTTCGGGCGTTTTCTCAGGCAGGAGCCACCGTACATATCCTGGATTTTAACGCCGACCAGGCGCGACACGTAGCTGATGAACTGACTGCTGATGGTGGCCGGGTGGTAGCGCATGGCGTAGATATGTCGAGGCATGGCGAGGTGGTGGCGGTTGTAAATGGTATTGCCGCCCGTGGGCCAATTCATATCCTGGTCAACAACGCGGGCATATCGCATATCGGCACAGTAGAGACTACGTCCGAAGCCGACTTCGACCGGATTTTTGGCGTCAATGTGAAGGGCGTTTACAATGGCCTGTTTGCCACCATTCCGCACCTGAAAGCGGCAGGCGGGGGTGTTATCCTGAACATGGCTTCGGTAGCGGCTACGCTGGGTTTGGCCGATAGGTTTGCCTACTCCATGAGCAAAGGCGCGGTGCTAACCATGACCCTCTCGGTGGCTAAAGACTATCTGACCCATAACATCCGGTGCAACTGCATCAGTCCGGGGCGGGTGCATACGCCTTTTGTGGATGGGTTTCTGGCGAAGAATTACCCTGGTCAGGAAGCGGCCATGTTTGACAAACTCTCGAAAACGCAGCCCATTGGCCGCATGGCCCAACCTGCCGAGATTGGCACATTGGCTCTCTACCTCTGCTCCGACGAGGCCGGCTTCATTACCGGCTGCGATTACCCCATCGATGGCGGCTTTACCCGCCTGAACACGTGAGGGGGCCTAAACCTCGTCAAAAATACTCCGTACATGTATCTGAAAGCCGGGTATGGCTTCAGCTTTAAGGATGCCGTCTTTCAGTTTCTGGGACAGTACCAGACGGCCATTGTCGGGCAGGTATTGTTCAATGGTGCCGTGTTCGGTGTCAATAATCCAGTATTCCAGCACGCCGTGCAGTGAGTAGTCTTCCAGTTTGATTCCATAGTCGCGGTTGCGGGTGCTGTCCGACAGGATTTCAACCACAAAATCAGGCGGGGGGAAAGCCGATTGTTTGGCCATAAAGGTAGCCGCAACCTCCATACGCCAGAAACAGATGTCTGGTTCGTAGTCGTTGCGTGTGCAGCGAATCATCACCTTCTCATAACCCACTTTGCCTAGTTTATGGTCATAAACATAGGGAATAAGGTGGCGCGTTATCCCCGTTGAAGCCATCCAGTGGCGGCCATAGACGGGCGAATGATAAATGATTTCGCCGAGGATAAATTCAGCTTTTATGCTTTCATCGGCATCGGCCCAGAATGTATGTCGGCGGTTTTGTTCGTCGTGCCAGGCTCGTTCAGCTTCGTCTAAAAGCTGGCGGAGGTTGGGAGCTTGCAGGAGCGCGTCGAAGGGGGTCATGGCGTTTTGGCGATAAGCAGTTATAAAGTTCGTCGTTTTTGCTTTAGCAGACAAATCGACAGGTAAACCGTCTATGAAACTCTTCCGCTTCGGCCCGCCCGACCATGAACAACCTGGTGTTGAACTCGCCACTGGCGAACGCCTGAATGTAGTAACCTTTGGGCAGGATTATGACGAAACGTTTTTTGCCACCGATGGGCTCACTCACCTGGCTAAATGGCTCACTGCCCACGCCCAGAACTGCCCGAAAGTGGCCCCCGATGCCCGCATTGGCCCCTGCATTAAACGGCCCTCCAAGATTATCTGCGTAGGGCTGAACTACGCCAAACACGCTGCCGAAACCAACTCGCCCATTCCGGCAGAGCCAATTCTGTTCTTTAAGGCAACCACCGCCCTCTGCGGTCCCAACGACGACGTAATCATCCCCAAAAACTCGCAGAAAACCGATTGGGAGGTTGAACTCGCCATTATCATCGGCAAAAAAGCGCAGTATGTCGAGCCGGAGCAGGCGATGGACCACATAGCCGGGTACGCCCTGCATAATGATTACAGCGAACGCGCCTGGCAATTGGAGCGGGGAGGGCAGTGGGTGAAGGGAAAAAGTGCCGACACCTTTGCTCCCCTCGGCCCGTATCTGGTTACCAAAGACGACCTGCCTGAACCCAATAAACTACCCCTCTGGCTGAGCGTGAACGGCGAAAAACTGCAAAACTCCAATACCGACGATATGGTGTTCGATGTGCCAACGCTGGTCAGCTACATCAGCCAGTTTATGACCCTGCTGCCTGGCGATGTAATCTCGACCGGCACCCCATCGGGCGTGGGGCTGGGCCTGAAACCTCCGCGCTACCTCAAACCCGGCGATGTGGTTGAACTGGGCATCGACGGCCTGGGCGAACAACGGCAGGTGGCCGCTGCGTGGCACTAAGCAACGACACATTCTTTCCCCGACTCTGATTCCTAAACCTAACCCACTATGGCCGCAGTGCCCATTCCAGTTTCCACTAAAACCCCCGAGCCGACAGGCAGTACAGCCGTGGCCTTCGCGCTGGTAACGAGTTTATTCTTTTTATGGGCGTTTGTGCATAACCTGGAGCCTATCCTGATTCCGCACCTTAAAAAAGCCTGCCAGCTTACTGATCTACAGTCGGCCCTGATCGACTCCGCCGTGTATCTGGGCTATTTCATTATGGCCCTGCCCGCCGGGCTGCTCATGAAAAAATACGGGTATAAACGCGGTATTCTGATTGGCCTGCTGCTGTATGCGGGGGGGGCACTGCTGTTTGTACCAGCCGCTGATACGCGTTATTATGGCTTTTTTCTGGGTGCATTATTCATCATTGCGTCGGGTTGTGCCTTTCTCGAAACGGCGGCTAATCCCTACGTCACTATTCTTGGCCCGCCCGAATCGGCCAATACGCGGCTCAATTTCAGCCAGTCGTTCAATGGATTAGGGGCGTTTCTGGCACCACTGCTGGGGGGTAAGTTTATCCTGAGCGGTATTGAGCACACCCAAACCGAACTCGCCCAAATGTCGCCCGTTCAGTTAGATAGCTATCTACAGTTCGAAGCCAATTCGGTCAAACTTCCATATATCATTATTGCCGTGGTGGTACTGATTGTGATGGGCCTGTTTGTCTTTGTAAAAATGCCGGATGTACGCAACAAGGCCGAGCAAACCGGCGCGTCTGTTCGAACGGCACTGGGGCATAAACAGTTGGTTTGGGGCGTTTGGGCGCAGTTTTTTTACGTAGGTGGGCAGGTATGCGTGACCAGTTTCTTTATTCGGTTTGCCAAATACACCAGCAACGTGCCAGAGCAACAGGCAGCTGCCTGGCTGGGTTACGCCATGTTCGGGTTTATGGTTGGCCGGTTTGTGGGCACCTTTCTGACCCGCTACATAGCCGCCAACCGACTGCTGCTGATCTATACCCTTATTACAATGGGACTGTTGGCAGTAGCCCTGACAAGCCACTCACAACTGGCAGTTTGGGCCATCTTCGCCATTCCCTTCTTCGAGTCGATCATGTTCCCTACTATCTTTGCGCTGGGTATCAACCGGCTGGGTAAAGACACAGAGTTAGGCTCGTCTTTGCTGGTAATGGCCATTGCGGGCGGAGCCGTTTGCCCACTCTTGATGGGCCTCATTTCAGATCAGAGTAACATTCAACATGCCTACATCGTCCCCCTGCTCTGCTTCGTCGTCGTCGCCCTGTTTGCTTGGCGTGGGTATCAACCCAGGAGTGAATTGGTGATTGAGTGAATGGTTTGTATCCCAGATACTTCGCTTATTATTTGCCATTCACTCAATCACTCATTCACCAATTCAGTCAATATGTATGCGTCACTGTCTTGCGCTTGACCTCAAAAATGACCCGGCATTGATTGCCGAGTATGAACAGTATCATGAAGCTGTTTGGCCTGATATTCTCCAAAGTCTCGGCGATTCAGGGATTACGGAGATGGAAATTTACCGGGTTGAGAACCGGTTGTTCCTGATTCTGGAAGGTGATGAAACCTTCTCCCTCGACCGAAAAGGGGCAATGGATGCGGCTAACCCACGGGTGCAGGCCTGGGAAACGCTGATGTGGGATTATCAGGATGCGCTGCCCACGGCACAACCCGGCCAGAAATGGGTGCCTGCCAAACGCGTGTTTGCCTACATCCGTTAACTGTAGGGGCAACCCCCTGTAGTTGTCCATGACCCAGGTAGTTTTCTTTTATAGTAAAGAAAAATTTGCTTTTTGTAAAATCAACTTTACATTTGGCAAAATAAACTTGCTATAACTATGAAAACAAACTTGCTGTTTCCGCATCGCTACCGGCTCATCGGCTGGTTGCTCTTTATTCCGTCGGCTGTGCTTGGGCTGGCAGAGATGTACTATGATGTAAGGTTTAGCTGGCTATCGGTGAGTATTAGTAAAGAGTTTACGATACAAATTGGGCCATCTATTACTAACTTCTTTAATACCCAGAATTTAACGGATGAAGTAGCCGCTTTAGGCGTAATTATCGGGCTACTTTTCATTGCTTTTGCTAAAGAGCGAGTTGAAGACGAGATGATTAGTCGTTTAAGACTTGAAGCCCTGCAATGGAGCGTTTATGCCAATTATATAATCTTGGCTATTGCCTTACTCACCGTTTATGAAGACCGCTTTTTAGCGGTTATGATTTACAATATGTTCACGGTGTTGCTGGTCTTTATTGCCCGGTTTCGATGGTTGTTGTACCGGAATACGCAAACCCTGCTGGCCCTATGAAAAACCGCCTGAAAGTATGGCGGGCTGAGCATAACCTCTCGCAGGCCGACCTGGCCGACCGCATTGGCGTAAGCCGTCAAACCATCAATTCCATCGAAACGGCCCGCTACGTGCCATCGGCAATGCTGGCCCTCAAACTCGCGCAGGTATTCGGTTGCCGGGTCGAAGAAGTATTTCAGTTGGAAGAAACCGACTAACTTGCTGGCTCAACCGTCAGCCATGCCGAATCTGTATATTATTGCCGGGCCGAATGGTGCGGGCAAAACAACAGCCGCCTATACCCTTCTGCCCGATGTACTACATATCAACGAGTTTGTGAACGCCGACGAAATTGCCCGTGGCCTCTCGCCCTTCAATTCGGAGTCAGTAGCGTTTGAAGCTGGGCGACTCATGTTGCAACGCATTGATTTTCTGTTAACCAAGCAAGTTGACTTTGCCTTTGAAACAACGTTAGCCACCCGCTCGTATGTGCAAACCATCAGGCGAGCGCAACAGGCGGGCTATACAGTTAGCTTATATTACTTTTGGCTTCCCTCGGCTGAAGCATCTAAAGCGCGCGTGGCTATTCGTGTTTTGAAAGGTGGACACAATATTCCCGCCGACATTATCGAACGCAGGTATGGGCGAAGCCTATCAAATCTGATAAACTTGTACATACCTATCTGTGATTACTTTACTGTGTTTTCTAACACGGGTTCTGTTCCAGAAGTAGTGATAACAGGCGGAATGAATCTGCCTATGATTGCGTTTAATTCAGAAATCTGGTCACAAATCAACAATGCTTAAAAAGTCTGAATCAAACTCGATTCCCAGCACAGAAGCTGTATTAGCCGGAATCCGCCGGGCTGTGCAAAAGGTAATTGACGAGGCCAAACGCACCGACAGCGAACTGGTTATTGTTCAGGACGGTAAGCCCGTTCGGGTAAAAGCCCGCGACCTTTAGCTTACCGTGCCACCGTTCCATACCGTCTGACCGGGGGTGATAAGGGCTAGTTTTCCGTCGCGGTCTTCGGCCATCAAGATCATGCCCTGCGAGTCGAGGCCCATCATTTTGCGAGGAGCCAGATTGGCCAGAAACGTAACCTGTTTGCCAATTAGCTCGTCGGGGGTGAAATGCTTGGCAATACCGCTCAGTATTTGCCGCCCTCCCAGGCCATCGTCCACTTTTAGTTTGAGAAGTTTATCGCTTTTTGGTACGCGCTCCGCTTCGAGAATGGTACCGATGCGGATGTCCATTTTGGCGAAGTCGTCATAGACAATCTCGCTTTTCAGGGCGGGTACTTCTTTGGCCGGAAGGCCGGACCCTACTAGTTCGTTCATGCGTTTGGCAGCCAGCAGTTTCTGGACTTGTTTATTGATCTCATCGTCTTCAATTTTGGCAAATAGCAGTTCGCCGGTGTTGGTCAGGGTGTGGCCCTCGGTCAATAGATCGGCGCGGCCCGCATTGGTCCAGTTAAATAATTCGGTGATGCCTAACTGTGTGCGCAGTTTTTCGGCGGTGAAGGGTAAAAATGGCTCGCACACAATGCTGAGGTTAGCCGCTATTTGCAGGGCAATGTTCAGGCTCGTATGGGCGCGCCGGAACGCCGGACCGTTTGGGTCCGTCTTGACAGTTTTCCAGGGTTCGGTTTCGGCGAGATACTTATTGCCCAAACGGGATAAATCCATGAGATACGTCAGTGCGTCCCGAAACTTGTACTCAGTAATGGCCTGCCCGATACGGTCGGGAAAGAGGGCTAATTGATCCAGCACGGCACGATCAGTATCGGTCAACTCGCCGAGGGTCGGTACGCGGCTATCGCAAAATTTCTGGGTCAGCACAATGGCCCGGTTCACAAAGTTGCCAAAAATGGCGACCAGTTCGGAGTTATTGCGGGTCTGAAAATCCTTCCAGGTAAACTCACTGTCTTTAGTTTCGGGCGCGTTGGCGGCCAGCACATAGCGCAGTACATCCTGCTTGCCGGGCAGTTCGGTCAGGTATTCATGTAGCCACACAGCCCAATTGCGCGAGGTGCTGATCTTATCCCCTTCGAGGTTCATAAACTCGTTGGCAGGCACATTGTCAGCCAGAATATAGGGCGTGCTGTGTTCGTGCCGCTCGGCCATGAGCATAGCCGGAAAAATAAGGCAGTGAAATACAATGTTGTCTTTGCCAATAAAATGCACCAGTTTAGTGTGCTGATCTTTCCAATAGAGTTCCCAGTCGCGCCCCTGCTGCCCGGCCCACTCTTTGGTCATCGAAATGTAGCCAATAGGCGCGTCGAACCAGACATACAGCACCTTCCCTTCGGTATCGGGCAGGGGTACGGCAATGCCCCAATCGAGGTCGCGGGTCATGGCGCGGGGCCGTAGCCCTTCTTTCAGCCACGACTGGCACTGCCCAAATACGTTCGGTTTCCAGTCGGCATGGCTGTTTACATAGGCTTCCAGTTGCGGCTGTAGGGTATCGAGGGGCAAAAACCAGTTTTTGGTGGCCCGCATCACGGGTTTCGAGCCAGAGAGCATAGAGTGGGGTTCGATCAACTCCAGCGGGCTAAGAGCAGTGCCGCATCGTTCGCACTGATCGCCATAGGCATTGGAATTGCCGCAAACCGGGCAGGTGCCCACAATGTAGCGGTCGGCCAGAAACTGCTGCGCCACTTCGTCGTAATACTGCTCGGTTACTTCCTCCAGAAACCCGCCATTCTGGTGAATGGCGGTAAAAATCTCCTGCGAGGTTTGGTGATGAACGGCGTTGGAGGTACGCGAATAAATATCGAACGAGATGCCAAAATCGGCGAATGACTGCTTAATCTGTCCATAGTAGTGGTCAACCACCTGTTGGGGCGTAATGCCCTCTTTTTTGGCTTTAAGGGTAATGGGTACGCCATGCTCGTCGGTGCCGCTGATAAAAGCCACATCTTTGCCCGTTGCCCGCAGGTAGCGCACATAGATGTCGGCGGGCAGGTAGCAACCTGCCAGGTGGCCAATGTGTATGGGGCCATTGGCATAGATCAGGGCGGCTGTAACGGTGTAGCGTTGGGGATTTTCGATCATGAAGAGGGACAGGTAACCGTCTTTTTTAGGCAAAATTAGCAATTCAGAGCCGAACGTAGTTATGTTTACACCAAACAGATACCCGGCGCGTGCCGACCCGCTATGGAGAACACTACCGAACCAACAAATAATTTCCTGAACTGGGTTGAGATCAAAAACTTCAAGTCGATCAAAGACTTCCTTACCGACCTCCACGCCCGAAATGCCCCCGGCTTTCAGACACTCCAACGCATTTTACATGACCACCTCTCCTGAAACTGTATTTATAACCGGGGCTACCGGGCTGGTTGGCTCACACGTGGCGCGTCGGTATCTGGCGGCTGGTGCTGCGGTGTCGGCACTGCGTCGGCCCAGTGCTGATGTATCACTGCTGGCCGATGTGGCCGACCAGATAACCTGGTATGAAGGGGATATAACCGATATCCCCTCGCTTGAAAAGGCCATTATGCGCCAGGGAGGCAGCCTGGGTCTCGATGTGATTCATGCCGCTGCGGTGGTATCGTTCTCGCCCAAAGACCGTGACCGGATGGAAAAAATCAATGTCGAAGGCACGGCTAATGTGGTTAATGTGTGCCTCAAAGCGGGCGTGCGCAAACTGGGGTATATCAGCTCGGTGGCGGCTCTGGGCCGACCCAGCCGGAAAGGGATTCATTTGGGTCAATCGGTTGTTCTAACCGAAGACCAGAAGTGGGAAGACTCGCCAACCCTGTCGTTTTACGCCAAAACCAAGTACCGCGCCGAACTGGAAGTTTGGCGCGGCATTGCCGAAGGGCTAAACGCCGTGCTGGTAAACCCCTCGGTGATACTGGGTGTGGGCGACTGGACAAAGAGTAGTGCGCAGTTGGTAAAATACGTATATGATGAACGCCCGTTTTATACGGATGGCGACCTGAATTATGTAGATGTACTGGACGTGACAGAAGCCTTATTTACCCTCATGCAGAGCGATATAACGGCAGAGCGGTTTATTCTGAATGCAGGCACACTGCCTTACAAAGTGTTTTTTGAGCAGTTGGCTCATAGTTTGCATAAACGCCCGCCGGGGGTGCGGGTGCCTCCTGTGTTTACTAAACTGCTGTGGCCGCTCGAAGCCCTCCGAACATGGGTAACGGGTGGCAATCCGCTGATTACCCGCGAAACGGCGCAGTCGGCTAGCGGGCATTACCACTATATGGGTACGAAAATCGAGCAAACGGCTGGTTTTCATTATCGCCCACTGGCGCAGACACTGGCTCGGCTCGCTAGTGCCTATGCCCCCGCGTAAATTTTTGGGCTGGGGTATTGCGCTTTGATTTTTTTGGCTTATATTTCTAACAGCAATCGGATAAACCGGGCTAATGGCGCGGCCCCTATCCTAACAGATTAACCTGCGATATCTCAACATGGAGCAAGAATTTGACGAACGCGCCGGCAATATAAAGGAGTCTATTCAGCGATTTGAGCAAATGCTCGACCAGGAAGCGACTCAATTTTTCGACTTAGATGTCTATGAGCAGCTCGTTGAGCACTACCTCAATGAAGGTGACTTGGAAAAAGCCCTGAAAGCTACCGAAGCCGGTTTAGCTAATTTCCCCTACGCGCTGGAACTGATGCTCGACAAAGCCCAGATTCTGGCCAATTACCAAAAATTCGATGAGAGCCTCGACCTGGTTGAACGGTGCGCCCTCTTTAACCCTGGCGACTTGGATGTGCAGTACATGCATGGCTCGGTGCTGAATATGGCCGGTCGATATGAAGAGTCGCTGCGGGTGTTTGAGGAGATGCTCGACCATACCGACGACAAGGACGATATTTATTTCCAGATTGGGCAGTGCTACCAGAACTGGAGCAAATTTCCCGAAGCCATTGCGAGCTACAAACGGGCCATTGGGTTGAATATCGACAATGAAAATGCCCTGTATGAACTGGCTTTTTGCCTGGACGTGTCGGGCGAACTAGAAAACAGCCTGCCGTATTATCAGCAGTTGATCGACCAGGACCCATACTCGCACAATGCCTGGTACAACCTCGGTATTGCCTACAGCAAACTCAACCGCTTTGCCGAAGCCGCCGAAGCCTACGATTATGCTACCCTTATCAAAGACGATTTTGCGTCGGCCCATTTCAACCTCGGCAATACGTTCATGAACCTGGGCGACTTTGAGAAGGCGGAGGCCTGCTACCGCAGCACACTGCAACACGAAGACCCCACCGCCGATACCTACTGCCACCTGGGGGCGAGCCTGGAGAAGCAGGATAAACTACCCGAAGCCGTTAAGAATTACCGGGAAGCGGTGCGGATGGATGCCCTTTGGGATGAAGCGTGGTATGGCATGGGTGTGTGCATGAGTAACCTGGGTAAGTGGTATGAGGCTCTGCCATTTCTGCACAAAGCCATCAAACTCAACGATAATAACAGTGATTATTTTCTGGCTCTGGCCGAAACCGAGTACAAAATCGGCAATGTGTTGTCGAGCGTCGAAGCGTTTCAGAAGGCAGTAGCCGTTGACCCCGCTAACCCCGATGCCTATCTGATCTGGTCGCTCGTGCCCTTCGATCAGGGCGATTACGAGCGGGCCAACGATGTGATTCAGATGGGCTTGGAAGAGCTACCCAAAGATGCCAATTTGTACTACCGCTCTACTATTTACCAGATTTACGCCGGTTTTTATAAAGAGGCTTTACTGACCCTCGAAGCGGCCCTGACCCTCGATTACGACGCACACATGCAGCTATTCGAGTTCTTCCCGGAATTGGAAAAGCAGAAAGCACTCTATAAAATTATTCAGCAGTACGGCAAGAAGGAGTAAGTGTCTGCTTGTCTGGTTATCGCTAACCCCTTACTGCCAAAGTAGTAAGGGGTTTTGTTTTGACAAAGAAGAACCTATTTATGTTGCACGGCCCGTGCCAGCGACTGCCACGATTGGCTGAGTAGCGCGTGGATATGCTGCCAGTCAACCTCTGTGATGGCCTCGTCCCGCGCATCGCGGAAGAGCATAGCCTCAGTGCGCAGGCGACCGTACTCGGCGCAGAAGGTTGCGGGCACGTGGTATAAATCGGCGGCAATGCGGGCTTGCAGGGCTGCCCATTCGGTAGGATCGTGGCGGCTGCGCTCGCGCCGGATAATCCACCACTCCAGTTCGTTGCGGGCGGTTTGCGTTTTGTTGATCGGTGTATTGCTCAGTTGACCAATGGCCCCGTAAAATGCTTCGAGGTCGGGCAGGGCATGGGCATAGTCGGCGCGGGTTTTGCCATCTTTAAAGATAAATGCGGCTTTGGCAGCATGGTAGGCAATAACAAACGACCGCCAGAAGGGGGCGTGGAGCTGCTCACGCAGGAGTTGCGCCGATTGCGCCAGTAATTTCAGCGGTTTGCGTTCATAATAAGACCGCCACATATCGGTATCGAGCCGGGCAACGGCTGCCGGATCGAACTGCCGGAGGTCGGTATGGCGGGGGATAAACAGGTCGATCAGTATCCAGCCTAGTAGTATAAACAGGAGAGTCAGCAACAGTTTACGGCGCATAGCAGGACGATTCTTGGTATCGGTCGGCAGTAACTACGGTTTTGCATGGCGCATTTCCAGCCCGACCGACATGCGGGGTTTGAAGCCTGCCCAGGGTCCGGCTGCATCTGTTTCGGCTACGTTCAGGTATTTGGCGTAATCTAACTTTTTCAGGAGGACACCCAGAAACGCCGTGACAAAGTGCTGGTTGATGTTGTTGATTCGGTACTCATTCCAGGCGGGTTCGGCATAGTGCATGTATTCTTCGGGAGGAACACCGGGCTTCATCGACTCTATGGGGGGTGGGTTGGGGGCGGTGTTGTGCCGGGCATTGACATAAGTCAGCAGATAGCAGTCGGCGTTGGTGGCCCCCTCATAAATGGCTTTTATCCCTTTCTCATAGCCCGATACATCGTCTTTACTGCCCGCTACAAACAGCGTTGGCACCGTGAGGCCCGCTAGTCCGGCAGCATCCCAAACGCCCCGTTCCATGCCCCAGGGGGCAAACGCAACCACGGCTTTAATCCGCGAATCGAGCGAGGCTTTGTAGGTCGGTGAGGCCATCGTGCGGGGTTCAAGGGCGGTGCTGCCGCCGGTTGTTTGCCCAAATAATTTAAGGGCCTGCGGGCTATACCCAGCCCCCACCACGTTGAGTGCCCCATATCCCCCCATCGAATAACCAATCAGGGCCGTGTTGTTGGCATCGAGCAAACCCGCCAGAAACGACCCGCTGGTTTTGGCACTCAGGCGGGCCATTTCGTTCAGTACAAACAGATCATCGAGCGAGCGATTCAGCAAGGTGCTGGGAAAACCCGCCAAATCCCGGTAGGTCGATTCGGTATGGTCGATGGCCACCACAACGTACCCTTTAGAGGCTAGATTCTCGGTTAGGTAGGTTAACAACAGGCGCGACCCTGGATACCCGTGCGAGACGATGACGAGTGGATATGACCCTGCACTGGGGTCTGGTTCAGCATCGCGACTGGCCCGGCCCGTAAAGGTAAACGGAATGAGCGGGC
>JBBQUC010000023.1:0-18020 GCA_038212815.1 Cytophagales bacterium | reverse complement strand
GTCAACGCTGGAGCGATGAGGGGGCGCAAGCCATGCTTAATCTACGGGTAGCCTCCAAAAGTGGCCGCTGGCATTTGATCACTCAGAAGTTAAGTGCGGCCTAAGTCAACTTTAACCAGGTAGTTTTGAAACGCACCCGTTGCCAATCCTAAATCTGCCAATTCTAAGCGGTTTATCCAAATAGATGATTTACGCAACAATAATGAGATAAAATACACCAATGATACGGCCGGGGTTGAAGTTCATGAAGAAGATTTATTAATTGCGTGGGATGGCGCAAATGCGGGTACTGCTGGTTGGGGAATAACAGGCTTTGCAGGTAGTACTATTGCGCGAATGCGATTGAAAAAACCCAAGGAATGGAGTACGCCATTTTTAGGTTATTTCCTGCGTAGTAATTTCGCTGAATTAAGAACTAACACGACAGGGGCAACGATTCCCCACCTTAGTCGGCACACACTTGAAGGCTTAAAGATACCTGTGTTTAGTCTCCATACTCAACGCCAAATTGCCCATATCCTGAGCCGCGCCGAAGACTTGGTTACGGCCCGTCAGCGCAGCCTTGCCCTGCTGGATGACTTCCTCAAAAGCACCTTTCTCAACTTCTTTGGCGACCCGGTAACGAATGAAAAAGGGTGGAAAAAAGAACGGTTGGGTGAATTAGCAGATATTACATCGGGTGTGACAAAAAATACACGCCAAGAAATTGATAACTCAGTTGAAGTGCCCTATATGCGTGTCGCAAATGTGCAGGACAATAAGCTGGATTTAACTGAAATCAAGACAATTGATGTTTCACAACGCGATGCAGAGAAGTACCGGCTTCAACAAGACGATATTTTGCTAACTGAGGGTGGGGATCCTGATAAATTAGGTCGGGGAGTTGTATGGAATAATGAAATTGAGAATTGTATTCATCAAAATCATATCTTCCGCGTTCGGGTTTATAACGCTATTGAACCTCATTACCTATGCACCCTCATTGGTAGCCGGTACGGTAAAAATTATTTCTTAAAAGCTGCTAAACAAACAACGGGTATTGCGTCCATCAATTTAGGCCAACTGAAAAACTTCCCGGCTTACATACCCGATCCCAAAATACAGGCCACCTTTGGTCAAATTGCCAACCGCGTTGACACGCTAAAAAAACAGCAGCGCGAGTCGCTGGCGCAGTTGCAAAACCTGTATCAGAGTTTGTTGCAACGGGTCTTTGCAGGCGAGGTGGATGTAAGCAAGGTAATGCTACCGGGTGATGAGGAGGAAGGTTTTTCAGCAGAAAGAGCCATTCCTTCTGTTCGCCCCAAACGCCCGATTAACAGCCGACGCAAAGCCCGGAAAACAAAGCTAAGGAGTGCGGCCCGTTGGCGGTCGGAGGACGTAGTGGCATCCGTGCCAACACCCGTAAAGGAGGCTAAAGTATCCTTAATGGATCAGCTCACCAACTGGCTGGGCCAGCACAAAGGCGCAACGTTTGCCGAACTGAGCAAGAATTTTGGTGAGGCTCCTTACCAGAAACTGCATGAGTCGCTGATTGACCATCTGAAGAAGGGGAAAATTACACAGTATTTCGACGATGAAACCACCGAACAGGGTGAGTCTCATTTGCGGGGGAGTATTAAATTCAAGCTAACGCCCACCACCTGATGCGCCTGCTAAGCCTACACCTGCACACTGCATTTCGGGGTTTGCCCGCCGGTTTTCAACTTGATTTTCGGCCCGGTGCCGCCCCAACCTATGAGCAGTTAGAGCCTATCTGTTTTGTGGGCCTCAATGGTTCCGGCAAATCGAATGTATTGCAGGTGCTGGCCGAGATTTTTGCCTACTTAGAAACCCGGAGTGTATTGCGCGGGCAGGGTAAGGCACTGGAAAAATGGACACAAACCGATCATTTCTGGCGAACAGTGGGGTTTGAATTAGACTACACCTTAGACCAATTTACCTGGTCGCTGGCCCGAAGCGAGAACAGTGACCTTAAAGACTACAACCACCTCGACACGGCTTTTCCAACAATAAAAATTCATAAACCGGCCAAATCATACATGCGCTGGGATATAGTCTATGGCGATAAACCATTGTGGGGTATCGACCGCCCTCGCGCCGGCTACACAAAAGCGCAACAATACCCACCGCTACCCCGGCATGTGGTGGGCTACTCGTCGGGCATGAATGAACTGCTTTCTAACCCCTTTATCCGGTTAGATGTCCACTACGCCGAGAAACTATTGGCGGCCCAACTACGAAGTAATGCACCCAATGAAAAAAGCCTGACTGACGACGAAGTGGAAGAGCAATCGCAGGTCGAAACAGAGACTGTGGCCCGCAACCGCCTGATTTACCTCGATTATGAGTCGAACAAACTTATTATACTTGCAAACTTCCTGATTCAGGGTACCAAACCACTCCACAAACTCTATCAGGAAGCCCGCATCAGCCGCGTACACTCGTTCCGCCTAACCATCCATTACCCGCTTCACCCCACTACTGAGGGAAATCCGCTACAGCCGCTGGAGTTGCCGGGATTTTTGAACCAGACCATCAACCGGCTCATCTGCTGCGCCACAAGCTGGGCAGGCGATTTACCCGAAGCCGCGATCCGCGTTCGGCTCGAGCTCAATTTTTGGGTCAACGAAGCCACGAAACAGGCATTTAGGCACCATTTCTACACGGCAGATAACCTGCTGGGGCAATTGTACGCCCTTCGGTTGCTCAATACGGCTCCGTATTCCGAAAAAATGCGGGATGATATTAAACAACGCTGGTTCAACGAGAACATTTCGGTACAACTGCCCCGCCCCGAACCAGCCAATATGCCCTTTTACGTTGATGAGTTGCAATTGGTGAAAGAAACGGTAGAGGAGACCATTTCGTACCGCAGCCTGTCAGACGGCGAGCATCAGTTGCTGCACGTGTTCGGAGCCATACTCCTGATGGACCAGCCCGGCACCCTATTTCTGCTCGATGAACCCGAAACCCACTTCAACCCCGATTGGCGCAGCAAGTTTGTTCAAATCCTGAACAAGGTAACGCAGGATACCGAAACAACCTTAAAACGGGAGCAGGATGTACTGCTTACTTCGCACTCGCCCTTCATCGTGTCGGACTGCAAGCCCGAAAATGTGTTTGTGTTTAAGCGCGAGAACGGCGGAGTTGGCTATAAGCGGGCTGCCGATTCTACGTTTACCGAGACAGGTGCATTCAATACTTATGGTGCTTCAGAGGGGTTGATTCTGGAAGTGATTTTTGGCAAACGAGACAGCGTTTCGCAAATGGTTTTGAGTATTATTGATCGCATTAAAGCAGCAACAGCAACTTTAGACGACGTTCGGGCAGGCAAACGGGAACTGCTTCAACTGGGCGAATCTATCGAGAAATTTGATGCCTTAAATTACCTCAATCGCCGGGAAAAACAACTATTGAATCCAACGCCATGATCTACACCTATCGCTACTTAACCCATAAGATTGAGCAGTTTCACGAGAACATAGCTTACTTTTTTGAGCAGCTCTTTGTACTGAACCCGGCTATATTCGACGCGGATATGCTATTTCGCACCGACTTTGCGCCGTTGATTAAGGCATCGCGAGTTACGCTGCTTGATCGATTTACAAGCATCGTAATGGCCTACCATAGCCTGAATGCCGCCGACCAGCAACGGGTACAGGAAGCATTTCGCAATAACAACGACATCGAAATAATGTGTGCGTGTGGTTGTCAGCCCTATAAGTACGAAGAGCTACCCGATGGCATTCGCGCCCATTTGAAAGAGTTATTCCTATCGCTCTGGGAACGTTACCCACAAAATCAGCAAGTATCTGACAAGTATGGAACTGTAAAAGCTCATTTCGATGATTTCGTCAGCCATAAGCATCAACAGGCGTTACTTTGTCCGTTTTGTGGTATTCACACCCTACAACCTTCGGGGGGCGATTATCGCGATGCATACGACCACTTTATTCCAAAAGCTGTTTATCCGTTCAATTCGGTCAATTTCAGGAATTTGGTACCAATATGTTATGATTGTAACAGCAACGCCAAAAAAGCCAAAGATGTGCCTTTTGACGAGCAAGGCAAGCCACGCCGAATTACCTACCCCTATGCAACCCAGCCCGGTCGTCATGTAGAAGCGCACATCAACTATCGGCCCACTTACCGGCAGGATGATCAAACCTTATTGAGCGACGCGAAAACAACCTGGTATATAACCCTTACGGAATCGGGTCAACCGACATCCGAAATGGATAGCTGGAATGCTATTTACAACATAAGAAACCGTTATCAGGATCATGTGGGGCAGTTTGAGCGTCAGTGGTGGAAAGAAATGTTTAAACGCTACAAACGGAATCGTTATCATTCGTTTGCCGAATTTAGGTTCGACATATTAGATGACTACGAAGATGTTACGGCCATACCTATGGGTATTTTACGAAAGGCCTATTACCAGCATCTTTTTGCCACGCCTAATATTGAGGTATTGTTAAACGAAACAATGTCGCCGACATAATTACGTAATCTTATTTTCGTTATATTGCATCATTGAATCGTACCCGCTCCCGGCTGTATGCTCATTACCACCAATCTGATACCCGTCCGTACTTTACTGCCGACACTGAATGAGCACGTAGGCCGGGCTTTCGCTCAAACCAACCAGCAGTTACCTTACCTGAGCAACAGCATTGAAAGCGCGGTGAAAGACTTTCTCAAGGCCATGACTCCAGGCTTATGGGTAAATGTCGAATCGCCGTATATCGATAAAGTTTATCGTGATAGCTATTATCAGTACTACGCTACCAAACTGGTGAGTTTCTCGAAAGATTGTATTCGACTGTCCTTCTTCGATGCAGAAATTAGCGAAACGCTTTTTCTGCATCCAAGCCCAGAAAATCGGCAGCAATTGCAAGCTCATTATGTGGGCTTCCTGGTTATTCGCCCTACGGCGCAGAACCCTATCGGGCGTAACACGCTATCGCCCCGTGCCTTTAAACGCAAGCCAAAAACGCAGGTGCTGGTATGCCAGACCACAATTCCAACCACTATCAACGGCGTAAAACTCGTGGCTATCGGGTTTCCACATTCAGCTCAGGATGTCGAAACCTTCACCTGTTCGCAAACAACGCTGTGGGCCGTTATGGAATATTTCAGTCATCGCTACGCCGAATACAGCCCCGTTTTGCCATCCACCATTGTGCAGCAATTGGCGGGCCTGCTGGTTGAGCGCAATTTGCCGGCACCGGGTCTATCGGTCGAGCAGGTTTCTTTTGCCCTAAAACAGAATGGTTTTGCCCCGCGTATCTACCTCAGAACCGACTACGATGAAGAACCAGTGGGCAATGCTCCCCAACAGACGCGCTTGCGGAAAGAGTTCGATGCCCTGCTGAGTTGTTACGTCGAAAGCGGCATTCCGGTTATTGTTGCCATTGAAGATGAACAGGAAAATGGACACGCAATGGTATGTATTGGCTACGAAACGCCCGAAGAATCAATTTGGCTTGACAAATATCTTCATTTTGATCAACTTGCTGGAGCAAAGGTGCCTATGGGTGTTTTTGATATAGACCAATATCCCCGACGTTTTGTGTTCATCGACGACAACCACCCGCCCTATATAACTGCTGAGCTGGCTTCACCTACTCAGCATTATAAAGCTACAACCAGAGAACGGCGGGCAGGTTTCGACTGGAAGAAGGGCCGGATTACTGCGTTCGTTGTGCCGCTTCATCGTAAAGTGTACTTAGAGGCTTTCGAGGCTAAACGGCAAATCAAGCGGTTTTTGGCCCTTAATTTGCTCGAATTAGATGATGATTTAGCAAAGCAGATTTGCCTGCGGATATTCTTAACATCGAGCCGGTCGTATAAAGATACATTACTAAACGACCCCCTCTTACCAGATATAATTAAAGAGTTTATTATACAGGCAGCAATGCCTAAACTTATTTGGGTAGGTGAGTTAACAAATCCAGTGTTACAACAAAAGAATCAAGTGTTCGGGGTTGTTTTATTGGATGCTACTGAGGCTGATACTACAGATCAAAATGCACCCATATTCGCGGTATCCCCACAAATAATTGCTAATTTTGCAGACCCAAATCCTGAAACTCAGTTTCTTCCAACAGACGGGCGGGTCGGTCCATTTAGCCGATATATGCATAATTTAAACTAATCCTGCCCTCATCTGTTTAAAATCAATAGTATTAAAGCCATGGGTAAACTTAAAAAACGCACGCACGCAGAACTAATTAAGCAAATTACCGGAGGGAAACCTACCTACTCGTTGAAAGATGTCATGTCTTTTGAGGATATGCAAAAGTACAACGAAGATGCCGCTGCTGACCGGCTCGAAACCCGGCGTAAAGCAGCATCCTCCTTACGAAAAGCGTCGCAGATTATGTTGAACGCTTAAACTGATTTGCTCAATCAACGTACTAAAGCAGTCTGTTTCTCAGACTGCTTTTTTTATGCCCAGAATATAGATAATATTGTAAACCCTATGTACATACTCTCTTCTATCCACTACATTCTATAAATAACTACATGGCTAAAGCAACAACGTTCCCCATTAACCGCCAGGCGGTTATTGTGATTCACGGCATTGGCGAACAACGCCCCATGGATACGCTCCGGGAGTTTGTCGAAGCCGTGGCTCCCCCCAATCAGGACAGGTCGAAACCTCCTTATTTCAGCCACCCTGACCACTTATCGGAAAGCTTTGAATTACGGCGGCTAACAGCCCATCGGCAACGCAATACATTCACCACCGACTATTTCGAATTCTATTGGGCACACCTGATAACGGGCACCCAACCCGGCGATGTACTGTGGTGGATCAGGAATATGTTTATTAGGTGGCCCCAGCACATTCCCCAACGATTACGCTGGCTATTCTACGCCTTTTGGGGTGTCACTATTGTCGCGCTGGGACTATTGGCATTGATTGCCTACCGGAGTGATACCATGCTGCCAGCCGCGTGGCAGTCGGTTTTTACGAAACAGTGGTTCAAAACTATTACCTCCACGATCATTACGGTTATATCCGTGATGGTCAATGGTATTCTGCTATCCTACCTCGGCGATGCCATACGGTATTTTACGCCCCGGCCCCGCAACGTGCCGGAGCGCGAACAAATCCGGAAAGCAGGCGTTGGGCTGCTTCGGAAATTACATGATGCACAGGATGAGCATGGTAAGCACCGCTACGACCGGATTATGGTGGTGGGGCATAGTCTCGGTTCCGTTATTGCCTATGACATTGTCTGCCTGTATTGGAATGAATTCAGCCCAAAACTAATGCTGAACCCAGCCGACATTGATAAGGCAGAAGCAACCGCAAGCGATTTTCGAACGGGTAAACTGAATCTGGACGCTTATCGACAGGCCCAATTTGACTTTTGGCAGGCCCAGTATAGAGACCCGCAGTCCTGGCGCATCAGTGATCTTATTACGGCAGGCAGTCCTCTGGCGTTTGCAGATTTACACTTGGCCGATGGCGCAGAGAAACTAAAAATAAAGCAGAATCAGCGCGAATTCCCTACCTGCCCGCCCCGTACCGAACCACCTACAGCCAAGCAACTTGAAAAATTAAAAAACAAGAACAGGCTGGCGTGGTTTTCATTCCCAGCATCTGACGATGGCAGTGTCCGTATGCTACATCACGCAGCTCCCTTTGCCATGACCCGCTGGACAAATCTGTCGTTCAAAAATGATTTTGTAGGTGGCAACATTACCTGCTTCGACGAAGGCGTTGAGAACAGGCAGTTTACTGCTAAAAGTTATGACACATTGTTCGGTCATCGGTTACTGGGCCGCTGGCGTTTACCGTTTCAATCGCATACCCACTACTGGGATAAAGAGGAGACAGAGAGTTTGCAGTATTTACAAACAAAGTTGCAGCTTATCTTCAAATCAGCAGTCCCGGAAATACAGCCTGAAAAAGACGATGAAACTGCCTAATTTAGCAGCCATAATATACCTTCTGTAAATTCATACTCCCTTTCTCAATTATGCAAGCCCCCGCTCCTGCCCAAGCCTTATCGTTCGATGAATATGTCCGTCAGGATGCGACGGGTTTGGCCGACCTTGTGCGTACCAAACAGGTTACGCCCGCCGAGTTGCTGGCAACGGCTATTGCCCGCGCCGAAGCCGTAAACCCGGCCATCAACGCCATTGTTACACCCCTCTACGACGAAGGTCGGCGGATGCTGGAACGGATACCCGCCACCGGGCCGTTTGCCGGGGTGCCGTTTTTAGTGAAAGACCTCGAACTTGAATGGGCCGGAACTCCGCTCAAATCGGGCTGTAAAGGATATGCCAACTACGTATCGGCCACGGATAGTGAGGTGATTACCCGCCTGAAAGCAGCCGGGCTGGTGCTGTTTGGCAAGACCAACACGCCGGAGTTTGGACTAACCCCCTTTACCGAATCGGCGCTGTATGGCCCCGCCCGTAACCCCTGGAACCAACAACACTCAACGGGGGGCAGCAGTGGCGGGTCGGCAGCGGCCGTAGCTGCGGGCATTGTGCCAGCCGCAACAGCCTCCGATGGGGGAGGGTCTATCCGTATTCCGGCCTCGTGCTGCGGGCTGTTCGGGCTGAAACCCTCGCGGGGGCGCGTTACCCTCGGTCCAAAATATGGCGAGTTATGGGGCGGAGCCGTTGTGGGTCATGCCGTTACCCGCTCCGTGCGCGACAGTGCCGCGCTGCTCGATGCGGTGGCAGGCCCAATGCCCGGCGACCCATATTTTATGCCAGCCCCCGAACGGCCCTTTGCCGACGAGGTGGGCCGCACACCGGGCAAACTCCGCATTGCGTTCACCACCCAACACCCGTTTCCAACCCTGCGGGTGCATCAGGAGTGCATCACAGCGGTGCAGGAAACCGCCCGACTGCTCGAAAGCCTCGGCCATACGGTTGAAGAAATTGCCTTGCCCTACGACAAAACCGCCATGAGCCAACTGTTTGTGACGATGGTGATTGGCGAAACAGCCGCTACCCTCCGCGAGTTGGGCGAGTATTTAGGTCGCCCGGCTACTAAAGCTGATGTGGAGCTAAACACCTGGGCATTGGCACGGATGGCAGCAGGCTACAGTGCCTCCGATTTTGCTTACCAGAAACACCGCTGGAACGACCTCACCCGGCGCATGGCGGCTGTGCATACCACCTACGATTTGTTGCTCACTCCTACCCTCTCGCGCCCGCCCATCCGCATTGGCGAGTTGCAAAACACTAAAGCCGAAGTGCAGCAACTCAGCCTGCTCGATGTAGTGGGTGGCCTGCGGTTCCTGAAAGGCAGCAAGGTAGTGGATCAGTTGGCCGAAAAATCATTCGGGTATATTCCGTACACGGCCATTCAGAACATGACCGGCCAACCAGCCATGTCGGTGCCGTTGCATTGGTCGGCAGATGGGTTGCCCGTTGGGGTTATGTTCTCCGCCCCCCTCGGCGACGAGGCCACGCTGTTTCGGCTTGCCGGGCAGTTAGAACAAGCCAAACCCTGGTTCGATAAACGGGCCGAGTTATAAGGTAAATCACTCCGTATAGTCCAGCTCCTTCCCAAACGTCTCGTCCATACTGATTAACGACACTATACCAATTCCGAAACAGACCGCCCCAACCACTGCCCCTGCGCCGATAACGCCCAGAGAAGGCAGGGTTTTGAGGTATTGAAACGCCGGGATACTCAACAGCGTGGTAGCCCGCACGTTGTTGGCTACCGACGTGGTAGCTGTGGCCCGCAGGTTAGTGCCAAACTGTTCGGCAGTGACGGTCAGAAACATGGCAATGTACCCAATGCCAAAGCCCATGCCTGCACAAACGGCGTAAAACGAGTCGGCAGTGGTTATGCCGCCAAAGAGGTAAATCACGACTAACATGGCCGTTAGGCCCATCATCAGGCCAATGGCTTTTTTACGGGAGCGCAACTGCTGACTCAGAATCCCACTCGCCAGATCGCCCACTACGGTACCGATGTAGGTAAACATGACACACCGCCCCGGCTGAATAGCTTCATCGATGCCCAGGGCTTTACCAAACTCGTTCCCAAACGTAGCCAGCAGGCCAATCACGAAATAAGTAGGCACGGCAATGCCCATGCAGCGCAGATACCGCCTGAGCCGGGCTTTGTCCGAAAAAATAGAGAGGAAATCGCCCCGGCGTACCGACTCTCGCTGCAATTGCATAAACAAACCCGATTCCAGTACGCTGATACGGAGTAGGAGCAGTGCCAGTCCCATGCCGCCCCCAATGAAATAGGCTACCCGCCAGTCGGCGAGTTTAACGGTAAAAAAACCAACCACCGCCCCCATCAGCCCTACACTTGCGACTACCGATGCACCATACCCACGCAGTTGCCGGGGCAGAATCTCAGCGACGAGGGTGATGCCCGCACCCAGCTCACCCGCCAGACCAAGCCCGGCCACAAACCGCAGCAGCTTGTACATCTCGGCACTTTGCACATAGCCACAGGCAATGTTGGCTACTGAATACGTGATGATAGAGCCAAACAGCACCGACAGCCGCCCCCGCTTATCGCCCAGAATCCCCCACAGAATGCCGCCCAATAACAGCCCTGCCTGTTGGTAATTATAGATTTCGCCACCAACGAGCGAAATAGCTTTTTCGTCGAGACCCAGCTCGTGCAGGCTTGGCACCCGCACAATATTGAACAGCAGCAGGTCATACACATCGACAAAATACCCTAAAGCCGCCACCATGACGGGCAGGCTGAACAGGGGGCGGAGGGACAGGGAGGTAGTTGATGGAGAAGTGGTTTGCATAAGAAAAGGGGGAGGTATTTTTGGGTAAAGTTAATCAACGCATCACTCGCTATTCTTCCACAAATTCCAGGTCATTAGCAAACGTCTCGTCAATGTTAGCCAATGACCAGAACGCCAGCGCATACACTACAATACCAACCAACCCCGCCCCCACCAATGCGCCAATCGAGGGTTTGATAGCCTGAAAGAACAGAATCATTGGAATAACCATGCCGCGTACCACACTCGGTGCCGACGTGGTGGCAGTGGCCCGCAGGTTAGTACCATACTGCTCGGCAATCATGGTGAGGTACATGGCAACGTAGCCCGTAAAAAAGCCCGCCAGCCCGCAAACAACATATAACGCCCCCGCCGTTTTGATGCCGCCAAATAAATAAATGGCACTCAGCCCGGCACTGCCCATGAGCATATAGATAACCGTCCGTCGGCGCGAACGCAGCCAATGGCTCAAAGGGCCAGACAGCAAATCCCCGGCGGCCAGGCCAACATACACCATTACCACGCCAATGCCGGGTTTTATCGGTTCGGCAATGCCGAGAGCTTCGCCAAACTCGTTGGCAAAGGTGGCCAGAATGCCCACTACAAACCAGGTGGGAATACCTACCGCCACGCAACGGGTGTACTTGAGAAAACTGGGCCAGTCGCGGAAAAACTGCCCGAAATTACCCCGGTTCACTGCCCGTTCTTTCTCCTTAAAGGCTGTAAACACCCCCGACTCGAACACCCGAACCCGTAATAGCAGCAGCAATAAACCCATGCCACCACCGATAAAAAAGGCCGTTGGCCAGTTAAACAATGCCTGGGTGAAATAAGCCACGCCCGCGCCGAGGTAGCCCACACCCGCCACAATGGAGGTGCCAAACGACCGCAGCTCTTTCGGCAAAATCTCCGACATCAGTACCATGGCGATACCGATCTCGCCCGACAGCCCGATACCGGCCACAAACCGCATCAGGGCGTAATAGTAAGTAGGGGACACAAAAGTCACGAGCGGAATAAACCCGCAGGCAATATTGGCTACCGAGTAGGTGATGATAGAACTAAACAGCACGGCCATGCGCCCGCGTTTATCGCCTAACACACCCCACAACACGCCCCCAAGCACCAGACCCGCCTGCTGGCAGTTCAGAATAAACGTACCGGCACTCGACACTTCGGACTTGCTCAGACCCAGTGATTGCAGACTCGGTACCCGAACAATGCTGAAAATAAGCAGGTCATACACATCGACAAAAAAGCCCAAAGCCGATACAATGACGGGCAGTGTAAACAACAAATTGAGTGGAAGACGGGCAGACGAAGGGGCAAGTGTTGGCATACACGCCAAAACTACGAAATTCCGGCAAAAACTTCCCCCTCAGCCCGCAGCACGGCAAACCGGGCAAATAACTCTTCGGCATACCAGTTGCGCTGTCGGGTGAGCTTCACCACTTCTTTATGCCCGCTCTGCCGATACGCAAACCCATCAATAGCCGACGCATTGCGCCAGACACTGATGGTACATTGCTGCACAACGGGTTTCTCACCCACGCCAATGCCAAACAACAGGTTATCGCCCTGCGCCTGCAACCGCTGCCGGGCCTGCGGCACGTGTCGCCAGAAGTCAAGGAGTTTCGAGGACCGAATGGTGGCCCGAGTCAATACCGCCACTGGCTGACTGGTTAACTCACTAACTGGCTGACCAATTAACTCACTAACTGGCTGACTGCTTAACTCACTACATGTAAACGGATTCTGGCCATCCCACAGACCGTGCGATTTGAGTGGAACAAGCCACAGGGTACCGGTTTGGGCGGTTTGGCGGCTGTGCTGTTGCCAGTCATTGCTCTGGAAAAACTGGCGGGCCTGCTGCTCACTATCCCAAACACCCAGAAAAACGTAGCGCGATAGATCAGGAACAAGGCCATAATGCTGGCCACTGCCCAGCATTTTCTGGAACGTTAATCCCTCGGCCACAAATGGTCGCATGAGCCAGCGGCCCATGTTGGCAAACGCCCGGTACCAATGCTGGGGTTTATACTGTAAGACGGTGACGGTTACGAGGGGCATGATAAGTAAAACAGGCTATACAGACGCTTGTTTGGCTACTACGACAATTATGAAACGCATTATCGCTCTTTTTCTCTCCATTTGGCTGCTGGCTCCCTTCGGGGGTTGGAAGCTGTTGGCTCAACAGCAGCCTAAACCCCTCAATTGGCCGTTCCCTATCAACCGCCCGCATACGGGTATCCTGCTGGGCAACGGCACCCAGGGCTTGATGGTTTGGGGTGGTGGCCGACAGCTAAATATCACTATTGGCCGGGCGGGGTTCTGGGATCACCGGGGTGGTAACGAGTTCTCCGCTAAAACCACCTTCGCCGATGTAAAGCGGATGCTACAGGCGGGCGATTATGCAGGGGTAAAAACCGCGTTTGCCATCCCTAAAAACGGCGATCAGGGGTTCGGTCGCCCGCAGCAACTTGGCGGAGGCCGACTGGAACTTACCCTCCCCCTGGGCTGGGAACTGAAACAGGGAGTGCTGGATATGGCGAAGGGGGAGATAACTGTTCGGGCTACAATGGGTGATACCATGCATAAAATCACCATCAATCAAGCGACAAATAACGAAGAAGCAAAAGTTGATCTGCCACCCGCATTAAGCGGCAAAATAAAGGCCCGGCTTGTGCCAGCCTGGGAGCAAACGCAGGCTCAACTAAAGCGGGTAGGTATTGCCCAACCAACTTCGTCAACAAGTGCTACCCGTTTAGTATTCACTCAACCTTTACCAAATGATGCAGGACTCGTTGTGGATTGCCAGATTGAACCCACTAGACTGGTCATAAGGACTGCACTTACTGGAAAAGCAATTGATGGCCCTACTGTTCTCCCACCCTTGCCCGATTACTCCGCTCGCTTCTGGAAAGACTATTGGGCTTCTGTTCCCTACATTCAACTGCCTGACCCGGTCTTGCAGGAGATTGTGGATTATGGTCTGTATAAGCAGGCGTGTGTAACTTCTCCCCAGGGCGTGGCCGCTACCTTGCAGGGGCCGTTTATGGAAGATTATCAGGTGGTTCCCTGGAGCAACGACTACCACTTTAACATCAACGCTGAGATGATTTACTGGCCTGCCCTGGCCACCAACCGGCTAAGCCACTTTGGCCCGCTCTGGGCGATGCTAAAAGGCTGGATGCCTACCCTCAAACAAAACGGTGAATCATTTTTTAATCGCCAGGGTGCCCTCATGCTGCCTCATGCTGTCGATGACCGCTGCCGGGTGGTCGGTACGTTCTGGAGCGGCACCATCGACCATGCCTGCACTGCCTGGATGGCCCAAATGGCCTGGCAGCACTACCGGTATGGCCTCGACCAACCCGATGCGAAGGCCGTGCTGACCGATGTGGCCTGGCCACTGCTGGTGGGTGCTTTTGAGGGCTACTACGCCATGCTCGAAGAGATTCCAGACTCGACAACGGGGGGTAAACGGTTTAGCCTGCCCATCTCGGTGAGTGCTGAATACGGGGGCGATGGCCCCAATGCCTGGGGGCGCGATGCCAGTTTTCAGCTAGCGGCCCTGCACCGTATTTGCCGAACCCTACCCCAGGCAGCAGCCGTGCTAGGCCGCCCCATTGACCCTCGTTGGGCCGATGTGGACACCCGCCTGCCGCCCTATACCACCATAACGGGCGTTTGGATGCCGGAGTTTGGGCAATCTAACGAGCGGATTGGCCTGTGGCAGGGTGCCGATTTGCCCGGAAGCCACCGGCACCACTCTCATTTGGCAGGGATTTATCCGTTTGCCACCATCGACCTGAATAGTCCCGCACAGCGCAAAATTGTGGACAATAGCCTCACTACCTGGCGGTTCAGGGGAGCCGGGGCCTGGACCGGCTGGTGCGTGCCTTGGGCATCCATTCTCCTGTCGCGCACGGGGCAGACCGAAGCTGCTATTAGCTGGCTGCACTATTGGAAAGACAATTTTACGAACGAAGGACGCGGCACGCTGCATAATGCCAACAACGGGGGCAGCAGCATTTTTGGCGCACCTGACTGGACAAAGGAGGAAAAAAGCCGGGAGATTATGCAGTTAGACGGTGGCTTTGGTGCCCTCAATGCTGTGCTGGAACTACTGGTACAAAGCCGCGATGAGGGCATATACGTGTTGCCCGACCGCCCCCGCCAATGGCGCGACTTACGTTTCGATAACCTTCGCACCGATGGCGCATTTCAGGTAGGTGCCACCCTGACAGACGGGCGGGTACGGCAGGTGCGGGTAAAAAGTTTAGCCGGGGGCAAGCTACGGCTTGTGCTGCCCACCGGCTATTCGTATCAAGTAAATGGCGAAATTCAAAAAACAGCCCGGATTGAACGAGATACTAAACCAGGGGAGGTGCTGACTTTTAGTACACTGTAGGCATTATACCCCAAAAACGGGGTCATTCTTACCTAGTTCTTCCCGTCGCCGTCTAGTTTCTCACCGGCTCTATCGAAGGCATCACCAATGGAGCGGCCCGCTTTTTTAAAGCCTGCTTTTACGTCTTGCCAGGCAGCAGCAGTCGCATTTTGGGCCTTGTCGATGTCGTTGCCCAACTGCCTCCGCTCCACTTCGAGCTTATCCAGTTGCTGCTGACTTTTAACTTTAGCATCGCGACCTTCCTGCTTCATATCGGCCTTCATGCGGTCAATTTTAGCATCCAGCTTACCGCGTTCGTCTTTCAGGTCAGCCACTACTTTATCGCGTTCACGCCGGAAATTAGCAGCAGCATCGTCGGTAGCTACGTCTATTTTATCGCCTGCTGCGCGGGCATTGTCACGGGCCTCGGCGGTGGCATCTTTCGTATCAGAGGCAATGGCATCACCCGTCTTTTCCATCGCATCTTCGGTACGCGACTCTTTTTTACCGTCAGAGCGGCACCCCTGGAAAAACGTAAGTGAACCAGCTAGAAAAAGGGCAGTTACTAGGGAACGGACAGGCATTGTGGTCTTTTTCATAAATATTGTGAGTGTTTGGTTAACGCCAGACTTCTGACAAAGCCCGTGCCACAGTTCAATTGCCGCGCCACTTGATGCCACAACCAATAGGTTTGGTCGTGGTCGTTACAATGGGCCGGTTAGCCAGTAGGGCGTTCAGAGCATCTTCTACATAATGGTGTTGTACACTACCCGCATCCTGCGGGCTATCGTCAAGGGTGCCGCTGTATTCAAGCACAAACCGCTCGCCACTGTGTTTCAGCACAAATACCTGCGGAGTGCGGGTAGCCCCAAACGCACGGGCCACCGCCTGATTATCGTCGGTCAGGTACGGAAACGAGTAACCACGGTCGCGGGCGCGGGCTTTCATGTTCTCAAACGAGTCTTCTTCGTAGGCAGCAGGGTCGTTGGGTTGAATAGCCAGCACGGCGTATCCCTGCGCAGCATACCGACGATCGAGGGCGATCACCCGGTCTTCATAAGCTTTCGAGAAGGGACAGTGGTTACTCAAAAATACCACAATTACCCCTTTATTGGCTCGGTAATCGGCCAGCCCCAGTGAGCGACCATCTACGTTTGTAAGCCGGAAATCAGCCACCGCGTCGCCAATAGCATATCCTTTAGGAGTCTGCGCCCAACCCGTTACCGCCATACCGACAAGGCCCACAAGCACCGACACACGCATGATCTTTTTCATTGTCTGATTTGATTTCGGGTATTAGACAAGGGTGCTGACAAATGGATTAACAGCCGTAAAACTACCCGTTTTTTTAACCTGTTTATCGCTCATACGGCGGTTCATCAGCCAAAATTAACCATTCATCAAAAATTTTATAGTCGAAGTTTGTTTTATAAACACTGTTTAGTTTATCTTTGACCCAACCAATTTGCAACAGCACAACATGGGTATTACGGAGCGGAAAGAACGGGAACGGGAAGAAATGAAGAAGCTGATTCTGACGGCAGCCCAGAAACTGTTCCTCGATAATGGCTTCGAGAAAGTCAGCATTCGGAGCATTGCCGACGAAATTGAATACAGCCCGGCCACCATTTACCTCTATTTCAAAGATAAGAACGAACTGTTTTTTGCCCTTCACCAAATGGCGTTTGACAAACTCATTCTTGAGTTTGCCCCCATTGCCCTGGTTGAGGAACCATTTGACAAACTTGTTGAAATGGGGCGGTTATACATCCGGTTTGCCTTTGAAAACCCCGAACTCTTCGATCTGATGTTCATCATGACGGCCCCAATGGACACCCTCGAATGCCGCGAGGATGTGTGGGAAGATGGTCACCGGGCCTTTTACGTGTTGCAGGGCGTGGTCCAGCAGTGCATTGATACGGGGGCCATTAAACACCCTGATGCCGAGCGGGCAAGCCTGATGATCTGGAGTATGGTGCATGGCCTGGCCGCGTTGTTTCTGCGGAAACGCATGATGATTTTTGGCGAAGAACGCAAAAAACCACTCATGGACGAAGCCTTCGACTTGTTTGTGCAGTGTATCCGCCAAAGCCTGTAAAAAAATTTATCTTGTTACTAAACAATGTTCATTAACTATGATGTGATTATGAAACGATTCATTTACTATACCCTGCCGGTTTTGTTGCTTCTGCTACCCAGGGTGAGCAACGGTCAAACATCAATTATTCTGGATGAGTATATCCGCGAGGGGCTGGCTAACAACCTGGCTTTGCGGCAGGAGGGGCTGGATATTAACCGGGTCACGGAGTCGCTCAATCAGGCCAAAGCTTTGTTCTACCCGCGCCTTGCGTTCAACCCCACTTATTCGCTGGCCGCCGGGGGTCGCCGACTGGAGTTTCCTGTGGGCGATCTGCTGAACCCCGCCTATGCTACGCTGAATAAACTGACCGGCTCCGACCGGTTTCCGACCAACATTCCGAACGTGAATCAGTTGCTGGCTCCCAACGATTTCCACGACACAAAATTCACGGTATCGTACGCGCTGTATAATACCGACGTTCAATATAACTACCTGATTCAGAAGTCGCTGCTATCGGCGCAACAGGCCCGCAAGCGGGTGGTCGAGAACGAGTTGCGGTATACCATCGCCACCGCTTACTACCACTATCTGCAAACGCTCGACGCGCTGAAAATCTACGAAAATGCACGCGCTGTACTGCGTGAACTAGCCCGGCTGAACGAGAAGCTGGTAGCCAATAATGTAGCCACCAAAGAGGTGGTCACGCAGGCGCGGTATGAAGTGAGCAAGCTGGATCAACAAACGGCAGTGGCCCAAAAAAACAGGGAGTCGGCGCGCGCCTACCTGAATTTTTTACTCAACC